>JAIELR010000067.1 GCA_019752835.1 Gammaproteobacteria bacterium
TTGGTTTTGCCGTAAATATTGTCACGCCTCAATCCTAAGGAAAAGGGGACTCTTGAGTGTTGAGAGCGACATACATATTAATATCTATTTCTTTTAGGGTTACACGTATATAGCATTGTTATTATAATAGGCGATAAATTTTACGGTTAATAATTTTGTTGCAACGTGTTGCAACAATCCCTACATTACAGGATGCCCTATGCCGAATGAAATTGATCTGATATCTACAGCCCTATTTAGGGACATTGGCGAACTTATTGAAAAAGCCAAGAAGCATGTTGCGCGTGAATTCGCTTTTATACAACTTTTGCTAAATTGGCATATTGGATGTCGCATCAATCAAGAAGTTCTTAATAATGAACGTGCTCAATATGGACAACAAGTTATTTTACAACTTTCTGAACGTCTAACAGTCAAATATGGTTCAGGGTATGACAAAACCGCCTTATCCAGAATGGTAAAATTCTCAAAACTATTTCCCAACTCTCAAATTGTTGCAACACTGTCGCAACAATTAATATGGCCACATATTATACAAATAATAGCTATAGATGATCCGCTAAAACGCGAATTCTATGCTGAAATGTCTTGCGTTCAGGCTTGGGATGTACGTACATTAAGAGAAAAATATAAGCATTTAGCTATTATTAATCAAAATGATAATGGTGTTTAAAATACTAAATAAGTTTTTTTATACATATCTTCCAATAATCTTATCCAAATCAAAATCGCTTTGTGTTAGCCGGACACTTATAAACATGCTATAGGTGTCCGGCTGGCACAAGCAATCTCTATGGTAACACGGAATTTAGTTGACGCACTGAGTGTATTTTTCCGACCTGTCTTGTGCCTCGTAAAAGTAAGACTTACGATAGGGGTGCTCTTGCTATCTCTTTAGACTTAAGTCAATGATTTTTTTCATAAAAAACCCACCTTAATTTTATTTTTGGTTAAAAACAAACGATGTTTTAATATGTTTTTGGTCGTTTTCAAGGGTTGTTCTGATGTGTTTTTGATTGAAAATCAAGGTTAACAACTATGCTGCTTATCAAAATTCAAATCTAAATACCGCAATTAAGCTTAATTCAGGTATTATAATACCGTAATTTGACCAAATACAGGTATTAGGCTATCTTAGGAGGAATTGTTGCTTGAGGTCACCATTCTATGTATATCCCCCAATATTGGTTAAATAGTCTCCAAGATTATTCATGGTCCCACAAGGTCATTGTGATTCTTGGGCCCAGACGGACGGGTAAAACCACATTGCTCAACCACTTGCTACAGCATGAACAAAACTATCTTTTTGTCAGTGGTGAAGATATCGATGTTCGCTCTTACTTAGAAAGCCAATCTATTACAAAATTAAAATCTTTTATAGGCAAGCATTCCCTCTTAGTCATTGATGAGGCTCAAAAAATCGCTCAAGTAGGTTTGAATTTAAAACTCATAGTGGATCATATACCCGAGGTTAGGGTGATTGTTACAGGATCGTCAGCGTTTGATTTAGCAAAACAAGTGGGTGAGCCCCTCACCGGTAGAAAAATAACTTTTCCGATGTTTCCTCTTTCCCAGTTGGAGCTTGGGCCGTTAGAAACTCCCGCCCAAACAAGAGGAAATCTAGAATTACGGCTTATCTACGGCAGTTATCCTGAGGTTATTTTGACGCCTGACCTAAAAGCAAAACAGGCTTATTTGCATGAATTGGTTTCTTCTTATTTGTATAAGGACATTTTAGAGTTAGAGGGTATACGAAAAGCATCTCACATTCCTCAATTACTTCAATTGTTAGCATTGCAATTAGGGCGAGAAGTTTCGCACCAAGAGCTAGGACAGCAATTGGGAATGAATCGACGTACGGTGGAGCGATATCTTGACCTTTTAGAAAAGACGTTCGTTATTATTAATCTTCGCGGTTTTAGTCGCAACTTACGATCAGAAGTGACTAAAATGTCACGATATTACTTTTATGATTTGGGTATTCGTAACGCCATTATTAATCAATTTAATCCCCTATCACTGCGGAGTGATATTGGAGAATTATGGGAAAATTATATTGTGATAGAGCGTCTTAAAAAACAAGCTTATCACCAGATTTTGAGCCACAATTATTTTTGGCGCACGTACGAGCAGCAAGAAATTGATTGGGTGGAGGATCGAGAAGGGATCTTGCATGGTTATGAAATCAAATGGCAAAAACCTTCACGCGTTAAAGAGCCTAGCGCTTGGAGAACAGCTTATCCTGAATCTGTTTTTGAAGTGATCCATCGCGACAATTACTTGAAATTTATTGCCGAAGATTAGGAAACATAAGAATAACCTGAGATATTAAATATTATTAGAAGAAATACTTTGCCTGTTTATCCAAATCAACGCCCTTGTGTTAGCCGGACACTTATAGCATCTCTATAAGTGTCCAACTAACACAAAAAAATGATTCCATCAAATTACTCTTTCATATAATCCCACACCTCATCATTTGTTAATACAAGTGCAGCAAATGCATAAAGTGGATAAGAATGAATTTTATCATGTATTGAGTAATTGTGCGTCGAAACACGAACACCATAAGGAGAGTTAACGTGACTGTTTAAAAATAACTGCATACTTTTCAGGGTTGAACCTTTGTTGCTTTTCACTTCAACGGGTAAAATTTCATTATTTTTTTGTATTAAGTAATCAATCTCTGCCTGACTATTAGCCTGCTCTCGTTGCCAATAAAATAACTTGGATTTAGTGTGCGGTTCTGAATATGCAAGAATTTCTTGTCCTATGACAGCCTCTACTATCTCACCGCGGTTAACGAGCGTGTCTATACCTTGCAATAACCAAACATTAGGGCTAAGTCCAAGTAAAACTTGCGTTAACGCTACATCTAAAAAAATGAGTTTAAATTTATCTTCATCGATTTCTGCACCTAAAGGAATACCATTCCCGCTGCTATGCACAACACGATGAAGCAAACCTGCTTTTACAAGTAAATCTAATGCTGGTGCAAGTTCTCGCTTGCGATACTCTCCATGTATTCTACTGTATTTAAAATGTGTTCCGACAAGAGCAGGCATGCTTGAAAATATTGCTTCAACATATTTAATCTGCATTTTCCGCGAATATTTTGGAATATCTTGTAAATAAGCATCAATGAGATTTTGCTGAATTTTACCAACTTGTATAATGTCGTTATTTTTCACCCATACTTGTACAGCTTCAGGCATTCCTCCAATAGCTAAATATTCAAAAAATAAGTTGAGAAATTTATTATGTAGCGCATCATTTAATGCCTCTTGAATTGAATGCCGTCTTATTTCCTCAATAAGCATATGATGTTTTTTAGCATGCAAATATTCTATAAAAGACATGGGGTTCATATAAAGAAACTCTACCCTACCGACAGGAACGCCTATTTCTTCAATGGCAAATTCAAGAAGGGAACCAGCGCCTACGATATGCAATTCTGGCAATTCTTCATAGAAATAGCGTAGTGCTAATATAGCGCGGGGTGCTTCTTGAATTTCATCCAAGAAAAAAAGTGTTTTGCTGGGCGTAATTGGTTGCCCAGTAAATAAGGCTATATCACGTAACAGCCTCTTGGCGGATAACTCACCTTCAAAAATAGTTTTTGCCTCAGGCGTTTTTTCAAAATTAATTTCAACATAACTTTCAAAGTTTTTCCCTAATTGTCGTACAGAGTGTGTTTTTCCGACCTGTCTCGCGCCTCGTAAAAGCAAAGGTTTTCGATAGGGGCTTTTTTGCCACTCACTTAAGCTTAAGCCTATGATTCTTTTCATAAAAAATCCACCTTGATTTTATTTTTGGTCAAAAACGAAAGATGTTTTAATATATTTTTGGTCGTTTTATGGGGTTAGTATGGTGGATTTTTGGTTGAAAATCAAGGTTGGCAACTATAAAATTGGTCAAATTCATTTAAAACACACACCGCTGCTTATCAAAATTCAAATCTAAATGCCGCAATTTTGCTTAATTCAGGCATTATAATACCGTAATTTGACAAAATACAGGTATTAAGCTATCCATCGCGACAATTACTTGGAATTTATTGCCGAAGATTAGGAAACATAAGAATAGCCTGAGATATTAAATATTATTAGAAGAAATACTTCGCCTGTTTATCCAAATCAACGCCATTGTGTTAGCCGGACACCTATAGCATGTCTATAAGTGTCCGGCTAACACAAATCACCTCTATTATGTATCACCATAATTTATGTTGGTGACGACGCCTTGAAGTCTAACAACCCTTTTTACTTATCACTTTCAAAAAAATCCTTTATGGTAACAACGCTATTCACCATTTTCGCATAGCTTGTTCCCTTAAGGCCATTAGCAGAGATTATAGCTAAAAATATTTGTTTACTGGTACGGGTTATTTTTTTAAATATTTCAATTTTTCGTGTTAGTTTTTGGGCGTATTGCTTATCTATCACATAAGGTTTATCTGTAAATTTAATCTCACAAATTGTGATAGCATCATCATGTCGGTCAAATAATAAATCTATCTGCGCGCCTTCCCCTGTCGTATCTTTTCGAGGTGCATACCTCCAAGGCGAAGCTAAGCTTGTTTCATCTATATTTAACGATTTTTTAATTTGTAGAATATGTTTATAACAGACATTTTCAAAAGCGTACCCCAACCAACCAAAATAAGCTGGGCTCTTAATAACGCCCTCCCAATATTTCGTTGTTCTATTCTGCTTTAGTTGGTTTTTTATAGGTGCGATCCACTTGAGATAAAAATAACAATATTCATCGCTAATTCTATAAAATAACCCTAATTTTTTATGCCCATAGGGAATATAACTCGTAATAAAACCTGCATGCTCTAAATCTTCTAATCTTTTTGTTAATCGACCCCCAGCCCCTGTTAGCTTGCTTTTTTCTTCAATAACATTTCTATTCAGACCGTCTTGGTGTGTTCCAATTAACGTAACCAACTCTTTATACTGTTCTGAGTCCTCAAACAATGAGGCAAACACGTCATCAAATTCGTCTATCAACATGCCATTTGAGTTAAAAAATAAATTATCAAGATTTTGATCAATAGAGTAATTATTTTTTATTTGATTTAAATAAAATGGAATTCCTCCTATTGCCATGTATAACTTCATTACTTGCTGGTGATTACATTGATACCCAAGGTGTTTTAAGTACAGGGACGTTTCACCAAGATTGAAGGGTAATAACCTAATTTTTCGAGTAACTCGATTATGAAGACCCCCTCGATTTTTTATAATTTTTTTAATTATC
>JAIELR010000108.1 GCA_019752835.1 Gammaproteobacteria bacterium
TAAAAGCAGTAGGAGTATTCGATGCAAAGCTGATGTCGCTCGCGTTCGACCTTATACAATAACTCCTATGACTTTGAATGGGCTGGATGCTCGTGAGTGCTCCGTCTGAACCACAATAGACTTTATTTTGATCGCCCCCAGCTATGGGCGATGCATTTTTATTGCTGGCCAAGAAAACACCACCAATTACAACAATCACTACTACCGCTACAATTCCGATTATTATTTTCTGATTCATGATTTTGTTTAGCTAAAATTGATTAAGAAGTTATACATGCCCATGCCACATACTCCCTGTAATGGCTGTCCAGCTTTCGGTGTACCTATATCAATAGTCTCTTCTCCTGTTTGAGATAATATTTTCTGATAGTCAATTGATCGAATCACCAATGATGCAGAGCAATCATATGTACCGTTAGTCTTAACAATCAGTTTTGTTGGTATACCTGCTTTGGCTGTAGAAACTTTAGGCGAATATCCAGCTTTTGCATCAATAGTGATGTACTGAACACCGTCCTTGATTTGGACATTCTGTGCAGATTGAGTTGATGTTGAGTCGGCAGTATTTTTTGACCCACCCGCAAATACAATACCGATACCGACGACAAGGGCTAGAGTGATGATGATCGACGCAGTTTTATTCATAAAGTTATATATTAAACAAAGGGCTTATAATGCCGAGTCCTGCAAGTCCGCCGAGAAGTGCGAATATTCCAAGTCCTACCACAACAACGCCTGCGGATTTAAAAAACAAAGGAGCATGCTTTCCATGAGCAAAGGATGCTGACCCGAACGAAAGAAGTAGAAGCATCGGCAGTGTTCCAAGTGCGAATGCAAACATAATAAGAAGTCCGGACATAAACGATCCACTTCCTAACGCTGAAACTTGCATTGATTGGGTAAAACCACACGGCAAGAAAAAAGTAGCGAAGCCGATGATAAGCGGTGTAAAAGTCTTATGTTCTATTTTTCTGAAGAAATTAAAAATCCCCGAGGGTAATGCGAATTTGTTTTTTGCAAATACCCCAATCAAATTTAGACCAAGCAACAACATCACGAGAGATGCCAAAAGCCCCAATATTGCTGTAAAGGTAAAGTTTATACCAATAGCACTGCCCACAGCTCCAAGAACTCCACCTAATACTGCAAAACTAACGAGCCTTCCTGCATGGAAAAGCAAAAAGGTTTTGGTATCACTCACGTTGTCCTGCGATATTTTTGCCGAGAGGGATAATACCAAACCCCCGACAATGGCCAAACAGCTTGAAACTGACGCTATGAGACCAATAATAAAACTTGTTACAGGTGTTGTCTGACCGCCAATACCAAGATTTAAAATTCCTGACTTTTGTAGAAGAAAGAATAAGATAAGAAATGCTAGCCCAATTGGTATAGCTTTCCAGATAACATCGTCAGATTTCTTTTCCTCAATGATCTTTTCAACTGAAAGCGTATATCCATTTGGTTTTATCTTGCTTGTTAGCAACTGTGCCATTTCTTCGGCACTCTGCTCGCTCTCCGTTTCGACAGTCACTGTTTCTTTTTTTAAGTCAACCGTTGAGGTGCTAATGAACGGCTGATCGTTCAAAACATCCTCGATCAATATTTTACATGACGCGCAGTGAGTACCGGTGACATGGAATGTGTAGGTTTTCATAAATTTATATTTTCATTGCCTTAAGACGAAGTGCATTCCCAACGACAGAAACGCTTGAGAGTGCCATGGCAAGGCCAGCAAACACGGGAGAGAGGAGCCAACCAAAAATTGGATAGAAAAGCCCCGCTGCAAGTGGAATCCCCACAATGTTGTAGACAAATGCGAAGAAGAGATTCTGCTTGATGCCACGCATAGTCATCTTTGAAAGCTTGATCGCCTTAACGAGCTTCGATATGTCGCCATAAAGGAGTGTAATACCCGCCGACTCAATCGCAACATCAGTGCCTGTCGCCATTGCGATACCCACATCAGCTTGCGCAAGCGCAGGCGCGTCGTTAACACCATCACCTGCCATCGCGACTATTTTGCCTTGTGATTGAAGTTCTTTAATTTTCTTAAGTTTATCTTCCGGCAGAACCTGAGCGACCACCTCATCAATGCCAACTTGTTCTGCAATATATGCGGCAGTATTTTTGTCATCTCCCGTGAGCATGACAGTTTTTATGCCGAGCTTGTGAAGACTTCGTACTGCCTCAATCGCTTCTGGTTTAATCGCGTCTGCAACCAAGACCGATGCGAGTATTCTATCTTTCGTTGCAAGAATAACGGGTGTTCTACCTTTTTTTGTTTCTTTTTCAAGCGAGGCAGAATCAAAAGATAAATTCAAATCTTTTGCGAGGGCGATATTTCCTGCAAAATACTCAACGCCGTCTACTACTCCCTTGAGTCCTTTACCTTTGATGATCTCGAATTGCTGCGCATTTTGCATCTTTAGTTTCTTCTCTTTCGCATACGTCACAATGGCGTGAGCAATAGGATGCTCTGATTTGTTTTCAAGTGTCGCGAGGATAGAAGCTATTTCGTCCTCCTTCATATCTGTGTAGTTTTGGATCGAAATCAATTCTGGTTTTCCGCGCGTTAATGTTCCAGTCTTATCAACCACCACCACATTAACTTTATGGAGCTTTTCGAGCGTTGCTGCATCTTTAATGAGAATACCTTCTTTCGCGCCCTTTCCGACACCGACAATAATTGCAACCGGAGTAGCTAGGCCAAGAGCGCATGGACACGCAATCACGAGTATCCCAACGAACGATACAAGACCAAATGAGAGTGCTTGGGCAAAGCCGAAGTATCCTGTCCCGAGAACGAGCCAAGCGCCGAGCGTTACGACCGCAAGTGCAAGGACTGTCGGAACAAAAACGCTAGAGATCTTGTCCGCAAGTGCTTGGATGGGGGCTCTGCTTCCCTGGGCCTCTTCCACCATCTTAACGATTCGGGAAAGCATAGTCTCGGAACCAACTTTTGTGGCTTTAAATGTGAATGCGCCAGTTGTGTTGATGGTTCCCGCAACGACGGTATCTCCGATATTTTTCTCTGCAGGAATTGGCTCACCGCTTATCATCGCTTCATCTACAAAGGACGATCCTTCCGTAAGCACTCCGTCAACAGGAATTTTTCCGGCAGGCTTTACTACAATCAGATCGCCATGCACCACTTGATTTACTGGTATTTCTTGCTCAGTTCCGTCTCGAATAACTAAAGCAGTTTTTGCCTGGAGGTTGAGAAGTTTTTCAATGGCGTCTCCTGTTTTTATCTTTGATCGTGCCTCCAAATATTTACCGAGCGTAATGAAGGCAATAACGACGATGGTCACGTCGTAGTAGGTGTGATCAACATTGATGAATTGGCGTAGCGGTTCCTCAAGTGCGGTTACCGCAATGCTGTAGATATATGCAGCAGTTGTACCGATGCCAATAAGCGTATCCATATTTGCCTTTCCATAGCGGAAAAAACGGTACATGCCCAAAAGGTATGGTTTGCCAACCACAAAGAGCATGTAGGTCGCCATGAGCGGCAGGAGATGATGAAAAAATTCAGACCAGACGTACGGTGCGGCAGGGAGTACCTCAAATTGGGCGAGCATATCCCAGCCCATCACGAAGATACTGAAAATAGTTAATGGGATTGCAGAAAGCACTTTCGTCTTCATTTCCGCGACTTCTTTCAGTTTCTCCTCTTTTGATTGTTTCAATCCAAGATGAGCGGCATGTTCATCGGGTGACATACCCATTTCTGATGCAGACATTGTGGGATGATCTACAGTGGGAAGGATAAGAGAGTAACCAAGTTTCTCAATTTTCTTTGAGAGCTCGTGAGGATTCGTCTTTTGTTCATCAAAAGATACTTTTGCGGTTTCAGTACCATAGTTCACTTCAGCTAAGTGAACGCCGTCCGTTTTTTTGAAGGTCTTCTCGATCATTGAGGAGCACGAAGCGCAGTGCATTCCTTTTACTCTATAAGTTTGTGTATGCATATTATTTGACTTCACAATTACACTCTTCCTCATGCTGGGAATTCTTGCGCCTATGTACAATGATGACTGTAGCTGCAACAGCAAACAGAACTATATGCATGAGGGTAAGAAATAGCGCGGACGAGACGAGGTCTTTTAAGAGATATCCTAGTCCAGCAAATATAGTTCCTAAAACAATGAATTTACTGACCAGGGCAACAATGAGCCATGTCTTTTTTTGAGTTGAGTAGTTTGAAAAGTTTTTAGAATGGTGCATATTATTTTCTCTTGAGCTTATAGACCTTGAGGATTTCTTCTTTAGCTTTGGCAGTCTGACCAGAAGTCACTTGCTTGAGAATGCATCCACTGAGATGATTTTCAAGTAACAGGTCTTCAACGTTAGAGAGACCCTGTTTAACTGCAGAGGTCTGAGTTATGACGTCGATGCAATATGTGTCGCTATTAACCATTTTCTGTAGTCCGCGCACTTGACCCTCTAATAGCTTAAGCCGGCGCATCACCTTCGACTTAGCAGTACTTGTCATGTATTTCATGTATACTAAGTATACCCCCTAGGGGGTATAAAAGTCCAATGTAATGGACAGAGTGCTTCACCGGCCTCTCATGAGCGGTACGGTAGAGTTTAATCGTTAATTCAGAATTAAACCCATATGCAAGCTCCAATGACTAACGAGTCTTACGTCCGCCTTTTAATAATGACTGTGCTGGGCTTTGTTGCCATGTACACACTTATGTATGCAATGGTGAATACCTTTGCCAACGTGTACGCGAGTTTCAATCAGTTTTATATGGCGGGTCTTATGACCGCCCCCATGGTCTTACTTGAATTGGTCTTGATGGGAGCGATGTATCACAACAAAAAATGGAACACTTTAATTATAGGTTTCAGTGTCATTGCGCTGATTGCGTTTTTTGTGCTCGTTAGACAGCAGACCGCTATCTCGGACGAGCAATTTTTGAGATCAATGATTCCGCACCATGCTGGTGCCATCCTCATGTGCGAGAAGGCTTCAATTCAAGACCCAGAAATTGTGAAACTGTGCCAAGGCATCCTGGCTGGTCAACAGTCAGAGGTTGATTTTATGAAAGCTAAACTTAGTGAATTAGAAAACTGATATATCGAACACAAGAATAAAGTCGATTAAACAACTAATTTAAAAAAATGAAAATAGACTCGAGATGAAAATTTGAAATTGAATGCAAAATTTTATCATTGACGGTTCAATTGATTGGAAAAAAAATATTCTTTTCTAAAATGAGCGTATTGTTAGGTTGAGAAGAATGTAT
>JAIELR010000027.1 GCA_019752835.1 Gammaproteobacteria bacterium
CCTGTGACAACGGGATCTTCGTCCAGTGCACTCTCATCGCCAAATGCACAAGCCTCTTCAGAGAGCGCAGGCTCGGCTACTAAAGCAAATGCAGGTGAAGAAGCGAATGCCATCACCGGTTATGGCTCTGATACTGATGCTAACTCATACTAATCCTAATCTCTATAGGAGATAATATAGATATGTCACGACGTTTTTGGATTTTAGGCCTTATTGTTGCCATTGTTTTTGCGTTGACTTCTGCCGTATTTACGGTGCGTGAGGGTAAACAGGCCCTGCTGTTTCGCTTTGGTCATTTAGTTGTGAAAACAAATGGGCAACCTATCGTATTAAAACCGGGCCTCCATGTGAAGCTACCTTTTTTGGTACACGCAAAACAATTTGATGTTCGTGCGCAAAGTTTGTCTATTACGATTCCCATCCGCATAAACGAAACGGGCTTGGATGGAAATGCGGAGTATGAAATTTATTGGAAAATTACAGATCTTCCACAGTTTTACCAATCGACAGGCGGTAGTTGGCAGCAGGCAGAAACCTTGTTATCTCAATTATTGACAGGGCATTTGAATTTAACGCCTTATCCTACCGATAGTAATGTAATGCTTCAACAAGCGTCGTTATTAACGGGTCCATTGGGCGTAAAAATTCTTGCGATCAGTTATAAGGGCTTAGCGTTATCGACGAATGCACTTAATACAACGTATCAACTTATGCGTGATGCACAAGAGCAAGAAGCGAAAAAACTACGGATGACTGCAAAGTTAGATGCCGATAAAATTGTGAGTGATGGACAAGCACAATCAACGATTATTGTTGCCCAATCTCAAGCTGATGCAAGTAAATTGCGAGCGAGCGGTGATGGGCAAGCTGCTAAAATTTACGCGGATGCCTACAGCAAGGATCCTGAGTTTTATTCTTTTCTAATTAATCTGGAGGCATATGTAGGTACCTTTACATCGAAACAGGATGTGCTGGTATTAACACCTGATATGCAGTTTTTTAATTATTTTAATCAGCCACAGGCACAGGCAGCGAAGAGTCCGGCGGTGCCAATCCAATAAGAGTATACTCAAAGCAATTCGGTTTTCGGCTAGGCGCGGTTGACTCGATCCGTTCTCATTAGGTCCTTCCTGTACATGACGGCGGTGAGAGGTCAACCGCAACAACGCCGAAAAGTGAATTGCGCAGAGTATATATAGGTTTCAGGTTTTTCATTCATTATGGCCAAAGAGCGAGTAAAATTTTTATGGGTAAGAATGTCATTATTTTAGGTAGTCAATGGGGAGACGAAGGCAAAGGGAAAATTGTTGATTTATTAACGAATAAAGTCGATTGCGTTATGCGTTTTCAAGGCGGACATAATGCTGGGCACACCTTGGTCATTAACGGAAAGAAGACTATCCTGCGGCTGATTCCCTCCGGTATTTTACATCCGCACGTCATTTGTTTAATTGGTAACGGTGTTGTTTTATCACCGGATGCCTTTTTAGCCGAAGTTGCTGAGCTTGAAAAAAACGGGGTCAATGTTCGTGACAAATTGCGTATTAGCAGTGCATGTAGTCTGCTTTTGCCTATTCATGTTGCCTTAGACCAAGCGCGTGAAAAACAATTAGGCAAAGATGCTATAGGCACGACGGGTCGGGGTATTGGTCCCGCTTATGAAGACAAAATAGCTCGCCGAGCTATTCGGATGGCTGATTTACGACAACCGTCTCGATTAGCGGATCAATTACGTGACCTCATGAGTTATCACAATTTTATGCTAAAAAATTATTATGGTGAAGAGCCACTTGATTTTGAAGCAGCCTTTGATACCTTATTAATGCAATCAGAAGCACTATTACCGTTGATCGATGATACCGTTGATATTTTGCATGGGCTTTACCGCGACGGTAAAAATATCTTATTCGAAGGTGCGCAAGGTACTTTTCTAGATATTGATCACGGTACCTATCCATTTGTTACCTCCTCGAATACAACGGCAGGAGGTGCCTCAAATGGAACCGGTTTTGGTCCCTTATATATGGATTACGTGCTTGGAATAACAAAAGTGTATACGACACGTGTTGGCTCAGGGCCTTTTCCTACTGAACTATCCGATGAAATTGGCGCTCAAATTGCCAAGCGAGGGCAAGAGTTTGGTTCCGTAACAGGTAGGCCACGTCGCTGTGGTTGGTTTGATGCGGTTGCTTTGCGTCGCGCTGCTTTTATCAACAGTATTTCAGGTTTATGTGTCACTAAACTCGATGTTTTGGATGAGCTAGACACAATAAAGCTTTGTGTTGCTTACCGCTTGGATGGTCAAGAGGTTGACGCTTGTCAATTTGATGCCGAGACACTGAGCGGATGCGAGCCTATTTATGAAGAACTTCCGGGTTGGAAAAGCTCAACCTACGGCATTACCGATTATGATCAATTGCCATTGAATGCTAAACATTATTTAAACCGCTTATCCGAATTGGTTGGGGTACCGATTGATATTATTTCAACGGGGCCCGATAGACAGCATACGATATTGTTGAAACATCCGTTTGATATTGTGTAGCCCGTATTAAAGCGGGAAAGGCGAGTGGAGTGTATTCTTCGTATATATATTGTAAATAATATATAACAAGAACATTCACGATAAGAGCGTAATACGGGTTTTTTTGATGTTTAAAAGCACCGCCCCGTATTACGCGCTGTCCTTTGTAAATCAAAGCCCTTGGGATTAAATATTATTGTTTTACTTATAAATTGCACGTTTAAAGCGCTTTAATACGGGCTACGCTACCACAGAGAGGAGTTCGAACCATGAAAAACCAATTTAAACAACATCTCCAACAAGAAATCCAAGGCCTACACGATGCTGGCCTATATAAACACGAACGCGTACTGAGCGGACCACAACAACCTGATATCACCATTGCCTCAGGCGAACACGTTCTTAATTTTTGTGCGAACAATTATCTGGGATTATCTAATCATCCTACCTTAGTTGAGGCGGCAAAAAACGCCGTAGATGAGTATGGTTTTGGCCTATCATCCGTTCGATTTATTTGTGGTACCCAAGCCATACATAAACAACTCGAACAACGTTTATCTCGATTTTTGGGGATGGAAGATACCATTTTATATTCCTCCTGTTTTGACGCAAACGGTGGTTTATTTGAAACCCTGTTCAGTGAGCAAGACGCTATCATCAGCGATGCACTCAATCATGCTAGCATCATTGATGGCGTTCGTTTATGCAAGGCACAGCGTTATCGCTATGAAAATAATAATATGGCTGACCTCGAGCAAAAGCTGAAAGAGGCGCAGGGCGCGCGCTTTCGCTTGATTGCGACTGATGGCGTTTTTTCCATGGACGGTATTATTGCCAATTTAAAAGCCATTTGTGATCTTGCCGATAAATATGACGCCATGGTTATGGTCGATGATTCGCATGCCGTGGGTTTTATGGGTGAAAAAGGTAAGGGCACCCATGAATACTGCGATGTGATGGGGCGTATTGATATCATCACCGGAACTTTAGGTAAAGCATTAGGCGGCGCTTCTGGCGGCTATACCAGTGCCAGTAAAGAAATCGTCGAATGGCTGCGTAACCGCTCACGTCCTTATTTATTTTCCAATAGTTTAGCACCCATGATCACCGCCACCTCATTAAAAGTGCTCGATTTATTAGAGAACGACGACAGTTTACGTGAACAACTAAAAGAAAATAGTCGTTATTTTCGAACGCATATGACTGAGCTTGGTTTTGATCTAACGCCAGGTGAGCACGCCATTATTCCTGTGATGTTAGGTGACGCACGCTTGGCGGGCGAAATGGCTGAAAAACTTTTACATGAAGGTATCTATGTCGTTGGCTTTTCTTACCCTGTAGTGCCCAAGGGCAAAGCCCGAATTCGCACCCAAATGTCGGCAGGGCACACCCGAGCACAATTAGATAAAGCTATTGCGGCCTTTGCGAAAGTCGGTCGGTCTATGGGAGTGATTTCATGAAGGCTTTGTGCAAGTTAAAGCCAGAACCCGGTATCTGGATGATAGACGCACCTGAGCCCAGTTATGGGCACAATGACGTTATGATTAAAATAAAAAAAACCGCAGTATGCGGTACCGATATCCATATCTATAAATGGGATGAATGGGCGCAAAAGACCGTTCCTGTCCCTTTAATTACAGGTCATGAATTCGTGGGTGAAATCGTGGCAATGGGCAGCGAAGTCACCGGTTTTCAGATTGGCGACAGAGTCTCGGCAGAGGGGCATATCACTTGTGGTTTTTGTCGCAATTGCCGCGCGGGTAAGCGTCACTTATGTCGCAATACAGTCAATACCGGTGTCCAACGACAGGGTTGTTTTGCTGAGTATGCCGTTTATCCTGCCTTTAACGTATTTAAATTGCCCGATGATGTGCCGGATCATCTCGCGGCCATTCTAGATCCTTTTGGGAATGCAACACACACAGCGTTAACGTTTAATTTAGTTGGTGAAGACGTTTTGATTACAGGTGCCGGGCCCATTGGTGTTATGGCTGTTGCCATTGCTAGGCATGTAGGCGCGCGCCATGTGGTTATTACTGATGTGAACGAATATCGTTTGGAGTTGGCCCGCAAAATGGGCGCTACACGAGCAATCAATACCAATAAAGTCGGTTTAGCGGAAGTGATGGCAAGTTTGCGCATACAAGAAGGCTTTGATGTGGGGCTTGAAATGTCAGGCAATCCACAGGCCTTTAATCAAATGCTCGATCATATGAATCATGGTGGCAGGGTTGCCCTGTTGGGCATTATACCGACTCAAACCGGTATCGATTGGAACCATGTTATCTTTAAGTGCTTAACCATTAAAGGTATTTATGGCCGTGAAATGTTTGAAACCTGGTACAAAATGGTCAGTATGTTGCAGAGCGGATTAGTGATAGAGCCTATTATTACCCATGAGTTTGCAGTTGACGATTTCGACCAAGCTTTCCAAACCATGTTAACAGGGCAAAGTGGTAAAGTTATTTTGAATTGGGACTGAATAAATTTTTACTTAACATGCTTGACAGCCTATTACTAAAATTGGTATAAATTCCGTCTCAGTTTGAGGGACGGATGCAAAACACACGTAAACTTGAAGGAAAGGTAGAATTATGAATAAGACTGAATTAGTAAGAGAAATTGCTGCGGCAGCGGGTGAAACGCAAATGACTGTAGCTAAGATAGTAAATGAAACATTGAAAGCAATTTCACACTCATTGAAAAAAGGTGAGCCAGTTACCTT
>JAIELR010000063.1 GCA_019752835.1 Gammaproteobacteria bacterium
GATACAGGTCCCGGTAATGGCTTGATCGATAAACTTATTCGTCAGCGCACCAAAGGTAAAGAAATGATGGATACTGATGGGCAATATGGTGCTCGAGGTCGTCTTGATGCATCGGTATTGGCAGCATTGTATGAAAAATCGATTATCAAAGACGGACAAAATTATTTTTCCACAAAACCACCTAAATCGCTTGATATCGGTGATATGGTATTGATCCACGAATTAGAACAGCTTTCAATCGAGGATGCAGCGCGAACTTTGGAAGCATTCACGGCTGATAGTATCGTGCGAAGCCTAGATTTACTTGACGCGAATTATCCATTGCCCATGACATGGATTGCAGCAGGCGGTGGTTGGAACAATCCCGTGATTTTAGCTGAACTTGAACAGCGATTAAAACATCGATTAGGCGACAGCGCTATTGTTCAAACCGCCGCGCAAGCTGGTTGGAATGGTCATGCCCTCGAGGCACAAATTTTCGCTTATCTTGCCGTTCGTAGTTTATTAAACTTACCCTTAAGTGTGCCCGGCACCACTAATGTTCCCAAACCTTTATCTGGTGGTAAGCATTTTCATCCGAAACAAATGTTTTGTGTGTCGTAGATTTTCCTTTGAGGCACGGAGTTGAGGCTGTTGTAGGGGCAATCCCCCCGTGGTTGCCCGTCTTTGGGTTGGCACAGGGGGCGTATTCTACAAAGGATCCGAGGCTGTTGTAGGGGCAATTCCCCCGTGGTTGCCCGTCTTTGAGTTGGCGCATGGGCGGTGCCTACAAATTATTAAGCCGAAATATTAACTTTATATTTAAAATAGTAACAAAGTATGTATTAGGAAATGACAAATGACTTATCCAATAATTGGTATAATCGCAGTGACCACTCCTGGAGCTGCCATTTGTGCTCAACAACTGGTTGAAGCATCTTCTAATTTGGGACTTGGCTCTCATCATCCAGAGTATTTAATTCACGCGCGTCCTACTCAAGAGTATATTGATGCTGTTAATAGCCAAGACTGGGATGCTGTCTCAATATTAGTCCTTGATTCTGTAAAAAAACTCTCTAGCTTAGGGGCTCGCTTATTTATTATGCCATCGAATACTCCTCATTATGCATGGGCCTTGATTCAAGAGAAAATAAATGTTCTAAATTTAACATTAGATCAGCCAATTAAATTTCTTAACTTAAGTTCAGTTACAATAGATGAATGTTTGAAGAAAAATTACAATTCCGTTCTGTTACTTGGTACAAGACAAATTATGTTAGGTGATTTATATAAAAAAGAATTCGCTTTCAATGGGGTCGAATGTTACGTTCCTACTGAACAAAATGTTTCTTTTATAGATAACTACATTAAGAGCCAGTTGGTCAAAAATGAAATTGACCCTCAAAAAAATCAACAGCTAAACTCTATCATTCACTCAATGTATTTGTTAAACAAATTTGATGCAATCATATTAGGATGCACTGAATTACCTATGATCCTTAAAGGCACGTTTTCTAGTGAAGGAAATTTTATTCCTTTAATTGACACTACATTTATTCTAGCTGAGTCCGTCATTAAAACGGCAATTAACAATAACTATTACTCCGATGAAAAAAAATTGTGGAATGCAATGTATAAGAATAAGACTGCATCTCTTGCTTTGGAATAATCCAATTCTTTTATCGGAACTTGAGCAGCGATTAAAGCATCGATTAGTGGATGTTATTATTGTGCAAACTGCTGCTCAAGCCCATTGGAATACCGCGGCCATCGAGGCACAAATTTTCGCTTATCTCGCTGTTCGCAGTTTATTAAACTTACCCTTGAGTGTTCCCGGCACCACGAATGTTCCCACGCTATTATCTGGTGGTGAGCATTTTCATCCGAAACAAATGTTTTGTGCGTTGTAATTAGCAATTTTTAATTGAGGTAAGCAAGCAGGCAGGCAAGCAGTCAGCTTGTTGCTAAGAAATTTAAGGGAAATATAAGCGCTTAATACAAATATAGGGTTCAATTGCAGGAAATAACTCATCATTATTATCTTCAAAATGATGTTGAATTAATCCAGACAGCATGTCAGCAAACTGGACCCCTTTATCGGAAGCACTATCTTTGGGCTGATTTATTACTTGTGTACTGACCTGTTTCTCAAACCAAAGCTTAGAGACCAAATAATCATGTAAACTGTTACCAGAGGCCACTTTGATTTCGCGATAATCGGGAATAAAGCGCACAATTCCATAGTTTGACATTGTATCAATCAGTAACAACCCTATCATATAATTATATAGTTTATTGGAATCTTCACGAATATGTTGGGCAACCTTAGGTTTATAAACGGTAATAGAGCAATAGTGAAGATCATTGTGTTCCGATATTAATTCTTGAGCAAGTATTGAGAAGTGTTTACGCTCCTCAGCGGTCATGCGAGCCCACTTTTTTTCAATTTTGGGATCCCACTTGTATTTTATATAGAGTTTTTTAATGAGACGAGGTAACAAATATCTTTTGCTATCAGGGATTATTACGGTGGCAATAGTTAAGTAGCGACTTGAACCTCCACGTCTATAGGGCGAACCAAATTTCCAACCTAAGTCACCACTTTCATCAAGGAAAATTACAGCTTCACTGACCATTTCAATACACTTACTATGCAAGGTTACTCACGCTCTTCATTGATCGTATGTGACATATAGAGGCGATGAGGTTATTCAAGAGGCGGGATTAAAAAAGGTGGTCCCTGAGGCCGACGCTCTTACAGAGCGCTTACGATACCCGTAAAAGGCTTCGCGGATTACTCAGGATTTACCCACCCAAGCCCTAATTATAGCTAATGCAGTTGGCCATGGCAAGCATTATTTTTGCTCAAAAATTACATGGGAATTGTATATAAAACCAACAAAGAATAAATCTGTTGCGCATTTATATAAAAAAGAGAGAATGTTTGCATTTTCTAGAGTTTCTATTTTACTTAAGGGCACTTTTAGATAGGTTTTTTAATCTGGAGATTAGCTCTGGTTGTAGATAAATTTCTAGTTGTTTCATAACATGCATATGAATATATCAACTATACTTTCTCTATCATTTAAATTAGGATCTTAATTTGCGCGATAGTAATGACTATTTTATTTACATTGATGAATCTGGAAATACATGTGGTGATTTGTTTAACCTAGAGCAACAATATTTTGTGTATGCTTATTTATGCACAAGTATTGATATTGATAAAGCCAAAGTTGATGAGTTAAGACTATCTAAATTAAGACATTTCAAACATGCTGAAAGTGTTTTTAAAATGCTTGAAAATATGGAAATGGCAAATTTTTATTTTTATTTTTATTTTTTAATTGTTGAAAAAAAATATTTCGCAACTTGTCTTTTATTTGATGAAATTTTTGATTCAGGTATTAACAAAAGAATAAGCAATAATGATTACTTTAATCTAATAAATAGACACCTCCTTCTGGCAGGGTTTTATGAAAGTATTAAAAGTGATAATTTTGAAAAATTGAAAGAATTATATCTAACGTTAGATAAAAATAAAGGAGAGTTTAAGACTGTTTTTTTAAATTATATTAACTATTTGATAAAGCATACAAATAATAACAAAATACGTTCCGCCTTGATTTATGTTTTAGACTATCCTGAAAAATTTTTATCATTTAAAGAAGATGTATTATTAAACCCACAGTTAATGCTATATTATGCTGGTTTTGAAATGTTAGTTGAAGATAAGAGCATAAAAAATGCATTATTACACATAAAACATGACCAAAATTACCATGCTGAAACATCATTAAATAAAAATTTTTCCTCCCTAACTAAGGATTTGGCTATTCAACAAGGGTATGATTACCGAACAGGTATGATGACATTAACGGAGTTGCAAAACAATATAAAAATTGAGCATCAATTTGTAGAAAATTCTATAGGCGTTGCAATAACTGATTTCTTTGCATGGTTAGTTTTTCAAAAATTTAATAATATAAAAAAAACTGATAAATTAAGTAGCATTTTTGTAAAATTAGACAAGTATGCCAAATATAATGTTCTTGATATTAACTACATATACGCTCAATTAATTGACCGAATAAAGAAAAAAAACAATCATTGAAATGATTTATCGGATTTATATTAACTTTAGGGGCATATTATCTCAAAATGCTAGATGGATTTTATCAAACTTCTCCTCCCTCTAACCTCACCTAGGATTTCCTTTCCCAATATGCGCGCCCGCATCGATCTTGATTAATTCACCTGTCATGGCGGGATTATCAATAATAGACATGATCACTTTAGCCACATCATCGGGGACTAGTACACGATGCAATAAATTATTTTCGGCGATGGATTTTCGTATGGCGTCTAATTTAGCAGGCTCACGATCACGATACCACGATGAGTCCACAAACGAGGGGCATACTGCATTAACACGTACCTCTGGCGACATTGCTTGTGCGAGCACCAACGTTAAGGTATTTAGCCCACCCTTGGCGACACTATAAGGCAATGAGCTTGATTTGCCGGTGAGTCCACTGGTTGATGATATATTGACTATGACCGCTTGATCGGATTCACGTAGCATGGAATGAAAGGCTTTTGCCACTAAGAACGGGGCAAGCGTATTGATCTTGAACGTTTGTTCAAATATTTCTGCATCGATTAAATCAAGTCGATCAGTGGGCGTAGTTTTGCTGTAGCCTAATGCGTTAACAAGCACATCAATTCGACCAAATGTGTTTAGGGTAAATTGAGCTAATTCGCGGCATATAGACTCTTGGGTCAAATCACCAATGTATACCTCAACCTTAACTGAATGTGCGCGGCATTTTTGGGCGACACGCTCAATTTCATCCGCACTATTTATACAATTTAAAACGAGATGATAACCTTGTTGCGCCAATCGCTCCGCCGTTGCGGCGCCAATTCCGCCTAAACGACCGGCACCAGTGATAACTGCGACGAGTTCTTTGTCTTTCATAATCAGCTACTCATAAATTTGAATAGTATTAATTCTATCATATGAATGGTATTTGTCCGATTGCTTGGGACAATTATGCGAAAATCATATGATTTCCAATCGATCTATTTCTTTAATCATCACTGAGTAAAAAATATATGAAATATGTTCCTTTTGGGGTCGGCAATGCAACAAAAGCATCTGCAATCTCGATCATTTTTTGCTTTCTACTTTCCATATAAAATTTTTGTTTAGTGGATTGAGTTTTTATC
>JAIELR010000035.1 GCA_019752835.1 Gammaproteobacteria bacterium
CATAATGCGTCAATCTTTTTAACATCTAGAAGTTTCATTGCCTTCAACAAGAAACTATACGCTAAACGACTTGTCGTCTCGTCATCCTTTGCTTGAGCAACATGTTTTTGAAATGCGCTTAAAAACAAGTCATGCATGCCAGGTGGCAAATGTTCACTGAGCATACGATTCAGCAAACTTAATAGTTCTTTTGTTGATTCATCATCCGAACCCAAAGCCTCACTTATGTCAGAATCTTTTTCTTCTGGATTTTTCTGTAAGAAAGAAAAAGCCTCAGAATCTGAGCGTATAAAGCGACATTTCGTGCCTACAGGTAATCGATACGTTTGATCTAGGTAGTAAGTATTATATACATACGCTAAATTTGTGGTTATTTCCCACAAACGTTGGCGATTGCTGTATTGAATTAACGCAGGATCGATAACGTTATCTACCCGAGTAGTGGCACCGTTTAATGTCTCATCAATAAACGTGGTGAAAGCGTCCAGGAAAACAGCCAGCGCTGGATTCCATCGATTATTATCATGATAGTATGTTTTGCTGCCATCATCGTTCTCTTGTGGGAGAGGTAAATGTTCTATAAATAACGCTTTTAATGCCTCTCTGCCATTTTTTGTTTCCATATAAGCATGAATGTCTGCATTGGGCGCCAGTTTATTTACATACGCTTCTGCGGCCATAGGATCACGGGCCTCAATGAGCTCTCTAACTTTCTTCAAGCGATATTCATCGCGCAATACATCATCGCCATATTTGGCAATCAGTTCGGCAATGGCATCATAATGTGGCACATCCGCATCAAAAAATCTGGAGGCCCGCAGCAGCATTATAATTTCAGTTTGATGACGAAAACCATGTCTATGTTTCGCCAATTCCTTATGTGCCAATAATAAATTATCAACCTGTTGCCTAATTTGTGCCTGAGCTGTTTCAATCGCTTCGCGGGTTTGCGGAGCGCCTGTATTTCGCTGGCACAATTGGGCGATATGTAACATTGCAAAGCAAGAAGCATACCAGCCATGTTTTTTGTCCAACGTCACAAAAAGCGTAAGCATGCGATTAAATTTATCTGGATTTTCATCAAACCGTATCGAGCAGGCTAACATTTCTTGAATATGAACAGGATTATTAACGCCTCTTGAATTCAATACATCAATAATAGCATTTCCATGCACATTACCCGGCTCTGATTGACGCAACGTGGTTTGCTCTGAAACAATCTGACGAACACCGGCTTTAGCTTCTTCTGACGTCATAAGCGTATCTAAAGCATCTGGCTCGTGAAAAGATTCGCATAAATAATCCAACAAGAGATTAGGGTATTCTGCTTTGTCTTGTGCCAGCCAATCCTCAACCAATGCCCAAATATTATCACCTAGAAAAGTGATAAGTTTATCGATACCTGCAGCAATATCGGGCACCTTTGACAGGATAAACATAAATCCGTTGAATAGCGCTTTTAGTCCTGCAATAAGCAAATCTGCAACAAAGTGCAAACCTTCAGCTGCGTATTTCAACAATGCAATGAACCCATCAATAACAGCAACAATGCCCTTGCCAATATCAAGCGTTGCATCCGCAATTAAGCGCTCTACTCTCGATAAAAATATCCGAAACATTAAGTCAGGCGCAAAAAATGCAATTAATTTTTCAGCTTCATCTTTAGCTTCGGATGTGTAATGAGATGAATATCCCTTTTTCAAACCTTGGAAATAAGCAAGTGCAAAGGCTTGGGCAGATTCGCTATTGATCATACTGTCTAAAGGTTTACCTTTAAAGCGTTCGATAAACTGGTCTGCTGTACCTTGTTTCAGATCAGGTGTTTCATTTAAATATTGACTCAATTGAGCGAAACGTGCTTTTCTGACTTGCTCGTCTGAAGCGACACATTCATTAATATCAAGCTCCCATGGAGTAGATACACCTGCAACCAAAGCTAACCTGGGCTCACGATTAGTATCTTTAAAATAATTAACTTCTTTGTCGGGCTCTTGCGATGCCAACAAAGCGTCTAATTTAGCTCGATATTTTTCTGTAACAATAAAATCAGATTGTTTAAATGAAATTTTTTCGCCTTTTTTATAGCTATTTCCACCTATTTTTGGCTCTGCTTCCATAATATGGGAGAAGGTATCATATGCTCGTTGGACAACGACATCATCGCCATTTCGAGCTTGATTAACTAACTGTTCAATCAATAAATAACGGTAACGATCCAGTTGAGCCCGGGTACCAAAATGACGGAAAAACAATTCGGCGGTTGTTGAAACTGGTCTGCTTTGATTCTCTACTTCGAGCAAATGTCTCTCAAGCACGCCTTCGATTTGCTCTATAAATGCCGGCATTTCTTTCACACGTGCTATCACGCTCGCATTTAAATAACGCGGTATTTTAGCGGGGTTGTAATGCTGCAATATTTCATTGCCGAGCGATACTCCCTCTTGAAAAACTAAAATACCATTTTTATTGGCATCATATAAAAACGACATTTCAAGCAAGGTGCTCAATTTATAAATAGTGTGATTTTTGAGCGTTACTTCATCTGCAAATGAATACACCAAGCCGTCAACAGCTCCCCCTAAACGGCCTAACTCATTGTGCAGGGGCAGATTAAATGTTTGGTAATATCCTTTTTGGTCGGTGAAAATAACCGTATTAGGATTAGGCTGGTTATGTTCAAAACGATCAAAATGTAGACTAATACAAGTCTCATTCGTATTTGTCTCCGCGCGTTGTTTATTAACACGACGTGTCATTTCAGCGGTTATTTTAGCCGCATAGGGTGCTGCCTGTTCCGATCCACCAAACAAAGAATGTGCACGATAACGAGTTTTCATCTGTTTAATACAAGCGCGAAGTTCTTCTTCTAACACTTGTTGTTCAGCGATGAGCTCATCAGCAACCATACCAATAGCTTTGAAACTTAATATCTCGTCATGATTTTTAGTTAGCCTATTTAAAAGCGCCATCAAACGCTTATACTGGTAATGAGCTAAATGTTGAGGAGCATATTTAGCAATAAAGACTTCCTTCGTATCGGCCTTCGTTTGGACTTTCTTATCTTCGCTCTTATCTGCACCCTTATCTGCTACTTCATTACTCTTTAGTTCATTAAGATCAGGATAAAAATGCTCAAGATGATCCTCTTTATGTGACTCGACAAAGTAACCAACTTTCTTATTTAGTAAATCAATACATTTCGTCTCACGGAGTGTTTGAGCATGACCGAGAAAACGATAATCAAGCGGATGGTCCTTCAACAGACAGCCTTCATTATCCAGCATGAAATCGAGTCTTGCTTCCAAGTATTTTGCTGCTTGAGATTTCGTGCCCACCTGACGAACTAATAAACCACGATAAAGTTTAATATCAATTTCTTCGCCAATCGCGAGTGTTGCATGCTCTCTTTGGGGATTATACAAATTTATAACTCGCGAAAAACTCTTTTCCAGCTCAAATAACTGCATGTAAATGGCGCACTTATCCTTCAGTGCGTTTAATTCAGCTCTTTCTGCTGCACTAACGGTATCTGCATCGCGTTGTTGTTTTATAAAAAGATCATTAAGACGATTTTGCTCTTGTTGAGTCCAATACGGTTTTATAGCCGTTCGAAAATCTTCAGAGCCATGATCAAAAAACTGACGAAGCAAACTATTGATCGTCTCATTGGATATCGCGGGATTGACCTGTCTTAAGCCTTCAATTTTTTGTTTTACACAGGCAATGAGCTTTTTAAGTGCAGGTAATTGGTCATGCGCTGCTTGTCGTTGAATTAATTGATCGAGCTCTTTTTGATCGTTATCGTCAAAGTCTATAAGACCAGGACCAGACTCACTATCAATTTTATAGCCCTTAAGTTGAGTTATTCTCGCTTCCGTATCCTCGTCCCAGAGCGAAGCGTCACCAACAAAGTCCATGATATTGCGACGACTATAGTTGTTGGCATTACGCTTACTTTGTAATTGCTCAAACAGTTGCTCAAAAGCCTCATCGCCCACTAAACTTAGTTCAGGAAAATCTAAATCTTGCAACGCTTGGTCAAGGGCATGCGCGGGTCCAGATAAATAAAGATTAATATAAAAATCAATGGCTCGATTATCAGCTGGATTCAACGTTGTTTGTAGGTAATCAGTCGATAAATCATTGATGCCTCTTTCCATTACATCAACATTGTGAATATTGTTAGCAGCAAAGAGATACTGACGAAAATTATCAGCGGCCTGAGCAGTAGCACGTGCATACCGAGCCATATCATCGTCTTGAACTAACTGATTCAAGCGTGGCTGAGATTGAATAAGCTTATAAAGTACGGCCGTATCCTGAAAGCCTTGTGATTTTTCAGCAAGACGTTTTTCTTGCGCTGCTTGTTCTGCATCACGTCTGCGTTGCTCGATTGTAGTGTCATCCTGAACTTCAAGTAAATCATCTAAATTCTCAAGTTGAATTTCGTTATTTTCTTGTAAAATAACCTCTTGCAATGCATTGGGTTCAGCTTGTTTTCTCAACTCTTCACGCAAATGCGTAAAATGCCAGCGCGTATATGTTTGAATCAAATATGTCGCTAAATCTTCGCCTAAAAAGCTGACTCTTGTTTGATCCATTTGATGCAGCCGATGTGCAGGAATCAAATGACCCAACAAAATTTTCTCTTTCTCTTCTAAAGCATCGCGACGAGTTCCAGTAATAATGCTTTTTAAAATATCTAAGCCCTTTAATACCTCGGTTATATTACTAGAAAGTTTTTCTGTATCTGCGGCATTAAGTTTTTTTATAACTTCGTCAATTTCCGTTGATATAAGGTCAATATTTTCTTTATTACAAGGGTGATCAATGATTAAATCAACCAAGTAAGATTCGGCCTCTAATTGCCCAGGATTATTTTTGATGTTTTGGATATCACCCATCCGCTTTTCCATCAAATAGCCCGTTGTTTCCTCTACCTCTAAACCAACACGCAAGACTGCGGCTAATTGTCTAACCAAGTAACGGAACGAGTTTTTTTCTGCATCTGTTAATGCACGCATACCTTCCTTGTTTTTGTTTGTCTTAGTCTGCGCCACTAAAGAAGCATTCGGCTTATTAACCTTCGCTAACATATGTACTAGAGTTTGTTCAAGCGATGCATAATCAGATGTTCCTAATATACGCCTAACATCATTTTCACTCCGTGCCCCTTCACCTAATAACTTGAAAAAGGCATTAGCAAA
>JAIELR010000105.1 GCA_019752835.1 Gammaproteobacteria bacterium
ACCACCATTGGGTGGATTATACTTAAAGCCACCGTCCTTGGGTGGATTGTGTGAAGGTGTTATGACGATACCATCTGCAAGTCCAGTGTTACGACCCTGGTTATACGTCAGGATCGCGTGTGAAATCACAGGAGTGGGGGTGTATTCATTTCGCTTAGCGATCATGACCTCTATTGCGTTGGCCGCCAAGACCTCAAGCGCATTAGCAAAGGCGGGCGCCGATAGCGCATGAGTATCTATGCCAAGAAACAAGGGGCCATTGATATTTTTTTGTAAGCGGTATAGAACAATAGCTTGCGTGATAGCCAGTATATGCCATTCATTAAAGGATTTTTCAAACGCGCATCCTCGATGTCCTGACGTGCCAAATAAGACTCGTTGGCTTTTTATGGCAGGATCAGGTCTCTCGGTGTAGTAGGCGGTGATAAGCTTGGGTATATCGGTGAGTAATTCAGATGGCGTGGGTTTTCCCGCCAAAGGGCTTATCTTCCTTGATGTAGCCTGACCCATTCAGCGTCTCCCTTTTATCTTTCGTTTCCAAAAAGCGCTATACTCCCCGCACATGAGTATCTCTGCTATGATGGTGCATCAGAGTATAGGTTAATTTGTTATTATTCAAGTTATTTTAAGAACTTACATAGCCCGAATTTGGCTTCGCCGAGGGCGCTGTGATTCATCCGAGCTACAAAAATGGAGTTTAGTTATGAAAAAAAAACCGGATATTGCTTGTCCAGAAAACGCTAGCTCGGAACCTGCGCAACAACCTGCCCATCCCTGTATATTAGTCATTTTTGGAATTGCGGGTGATTTGACCAAGCGTCTGTTGTATCCTGCCATTTGCAATTTAGGTAGTAGGGGATTATTGGATGAAAATTTTTATATCGTCGGTGTCGCGGTAGAAAAATACACAACCAAAACGTTTCGGACGCAAATGGAAAAAAATGTGCAACAATTTGTGACTGATCCGGCAGCCAAAAAATTTGGTCTGGCGTTTCTCGACCGTATTTATTATATCGCTGGCGATTTTGATGATGATCATACTTACGCCGAATTAAAAACCACGCTGAAAAAACTCGAGGATAAAAAGGCCAGTAAAAATTGTTTGTTTTATTTTGCAGCTCCGCCTGATTTCATTGGAACGCTTGCGACAGGACTAAAAAAAGAAAATTTGCTGACTGAAAAAGACGGTGATTATTTCAGACGTATTATTGTTGAAAAACCATTTGGCTGTGATCTGGCTTCAGCAAAAAATTTGAACCGCGAATTACTGACCTATGTTGAGGAAAAACAAATATTTCGTATTGATCATTTTTTGGGAAAAGAAACAGTCCAAAATTTGCTGGCATTTCGTTTTTCGAACGGTATTTTTGAACCGATTTGGAACCGTCGCTATATTGATCATGTACAAATTACGGTGGCAGAAACAATAGGTATTGGATTACGCGGCGCTTATTACGAGAAAGCCGGTGCTTTGCGAGATATGGTGCCCAATCATATATTGCAACTATTAAGCTTGATTACCATGGAACCACCGGTAGCCTTTACTGCTGACTACATTCAAGATGAAAAATCTAAAGTTTTACACGCGATACAGGTGTTTACACCAGAGCAAGTATTGCATCAAGCTGTTCGTGGCCAATATGGATCTGGCAAAATGGGTTCTGTTGAAGTGCCAGCTTATCGATCGGAACCAAACGTGAACCCCGAATCATTAACTGAAACCTATGTGGCCTTAAAAATGATGTTGGATAATTGGCGTTGGCTACACGTGCCATTTTATGTACGAACTGGTAAACATTTGCAAGCTCGCTCGTCTGAAATAGTCATTCAGTTTAAATCAGAACCTGCCATTTTGTTTGGCGGTGCAGGCAAAAATGTTAAGCCTAATTTGCTGCGAATAAAAATTCAACCAGATGAAGGAATTTCACTGAGATTTAACGCAAAAATACCAGGACAATCGTTGCAGCTAGGACAAGTCGATATGAATTTTAAATACAGCGATTATTTTGGTATTGAACCACGCACGGGTTACGAGACTGTTTTATATGATTGTATGAATGGTGATCATACTTTATTTGAACGAGCAGAAATGGTAGAAACAGCCTGGGGAATAATACAACCTATTATAGATGTTTGGCATGCACTACCACCCCGCAACTTCCCTAATTATGCAGCAGGAAGTTGGGGGCCAAAAGAAGCGGATGATTTGTTAACTCAGGATGATAGGGTATGGATAATGTAATAAAGAATAATATTATTAAGGCATTTCCCGAGCTGTCTGATTTATTTCAGGCAGTTGTTGACGATTTTGTGCAGCGCGCAAATACAGCCCTTGCGGCGAAAGATTTTTTTACCGTAGTTCTTTCAGGCGGAAATACAGCTAAGTATTTTTTTGATGCTTTAGCTGAAAGTGAATTATCTATCCCGTGGCGTCAAATAAAAATTTTCTTTGGCGATGAGCGTTATGTGTCTGCTAATGATGAAGAAAGCAATTATTACATGGCCAAAAAACATTTATTCTCAAAACTTCCCATTCCTACGGAAAATATCTACCGAATTCCAACGGAGTTTAGTGTTCCTAAAATAGCGGCTGAACATTATGAAATGACGTTACGCAAGGTTTTTTCCTTAAAAAACAATGAATTTCCTAAGTTTGATTTAGTGTATCTTGGTCTTGGGGAGAATGCTCATACCGCCTCACTGATGCCCTTCAGTGACATAGTAGAAGATTATATTGAGGGAAAAAATACCGATAAAATAGTTGCATCCTTATGGGTTCCCGAGCTTAATATGTATCGAATTACCCTCACCCCTGATGCTATTAATCATGCTACTTGCGTTTGTTTTATGGTGACAGGGTCCAGTAAAGCCTCAGCCGTATGGCATACGCTCAATGGACCGTTTAATCCTCAGGAATATCCCGCGCAATTAATTCAATGCGTGCACGAAAAAACGATTTGGTATCTTGATCAGACCGCGGTCAAGCTCTTGAGGGTATATATCCATCGCACCTGAAGATGCGATAGGTATAGGTACTTTAAACTTCTGGGGGAGGAGTCGACGCCCCCAGTTCTAATTCAGTAGTATTTTTAGAAATGTTAGGAATTGAGTTCTTTCGGTTCGAGGTAAAAAAAGCTTGATTATTTACTAAAATTTCCTCAGAGTTTAATTTATCGCGTTTCTGTTTAAGCTGCTGAAGCTTTAAACGTTCGGCATCAGTTTTGTTTTTTAACCATTGAAGATTGTTTTCACTATCATAAATTTTATCGTTCAATTTTTCTTGTTTGAAGGTTTGATTTTTTTTGAGTCCATTACTTATTTCAAGAATATTACCGATAATCTCTTCTTTAAGCTGTTTAACTTCATTGGTCAAGTTTAAAATTTTATTTTCATAAGTTTTTTCAACTAAATTTTGACGTTTTTTTTCTTCTAGCTCCCTTTGAGTTGCTTCTATTCTTTCTTGTTGTATTTGCTGGCAAAAGTTTTGCATTTCTAATGTTAATTGTTTGATTTCTTGACTGATTTGCTGTTGTTGATTTGGTTCCAGGCGTTGAGCTGGTGCTAGGTGTTGCAATGGTGCTAGGTATTGCAATGGTGCTTGGTGTTGCAATGGTGCTTGATGCTGCAATGGTGCTTGATGCTGCGCATGTTCACGCTCATAAAGATGCCAGGACCATTCTTTCTGTTGGTGTTGCTCAATAGGTGCTGACTGACTACCTTGTTTGGACATGAGTTGACTTTGGTCAGAAAGTGTTAAAGGAGAGAAATTATCAGTATCCAGTGGATTTTCCTGTATTTCATGTAGCAAAGTATTTGGCTGATAATACTGATTCCAGATGTTGGCAGTCTCATCGGGTTTGGACGCTTTATTAGGAGGCAGATAACTTGGTTGATCTGGATAATAAATGCTCGCATTGGACTCCTGGTTGAACAATGCGTTCGCGTGATTGATGGTAATATTAGTCTGTTGTGGCGCTGCATTTCCATACCCGTAAGGATAAGGAAGGGGACGATTATTACGCATAATATTTTTCTCCACTATTATATATATTTAACATGCTCAACAGTTCAAGCGACGATCACTACAAGATAATATAGCATTTATGCCTATATATGTAATAACATTATTGACATAACATATCTGTAAAAAGTCTATTAAACTAACAACAGTTGAAATATAATTAGGAGGGATTGGTTAGTGAACTTGAATGAATAAACATATTTGTAGGCGTACTGAGGATTTCTTTACTTCTGTTCCTCAATTAATGAATAGACTGTTGTAGTGGGTTATATCCGCAAAGAAAGCCCCTCGATTCTGGCAAAAAAAGGGGCTATTTTTACGGACAGTACCCAATGATGGCGAGATGCCTTTGTAATCATAACAACCCAAAGAGACCTGTGTTTTCTGATCGTCAACATGCACAACGCCCACGAATGAGCATATAAAAAGGCCTAAAATGGGCCTAATGTGGCCACTTGACTGAGCTATGCTTCATGAACGGGTCTTAATAAGGTCAGTTTCATGATGAGCATCAATATCCCGTCTATAGAATACTAACATTGACATATACTTGTCAACAGTTTTCGCGCGCAAACCTTGAGCGTGAAAAATACACATAATAAACCTCTCCTCAATCAATAAAGATTTCATGGAGATAAGCGCCTGATGTGAAGGCCAAAGAAGGAAAAAAAAATGATGAAGGGCGAAAGAAAATGGATTTACTGAAGAGAAAAATAAATAGCACCAATATGGTCTTAATTATCAAATAAATCGTTAAGGCATTAATTTAGAAATAATTGAGCAGCAATAAGCGACCTCGTTATTTGTTCTCTACACCAATATTATAGCTACTTGGTTATTTAGTAAAAATACTTGTTGTCAATTGGTCAAAGCTCGATAAAATGATTGTCTCCCAAGCCTTAAAAAGGCTAGTTGTTCAAGGTTTGGTCCAGTGCTTAGTCATGTAAGTATGAAAAGGAAAAAAATAATGTTAGAGATAAAAACGGAAAAAGTAATAAATGCACCTCTTGAGGAAGTTTGGTATGTGCTTGCCAATTTTAGTGATTATAAAAACTGGAATAGTTTTATTCCCAGTGAGACGTGTTTCTGAAATATCAACATCATGATACACCAAGATTTATCATGAAATATTACCACAATGACACACCAATATCTATCATAAAATATTAACATCAT
>JAIELR010000101.1 GCA_019752835.1 Gammaproteobacteria bacterium
TACGATTATCATTAAGTACTTTCATCTCTGTCACTTGGGTATTGCATCTAACACTCACGTTACATGCCTTCAGCTTTTCCTCAAAAAAAATGCGTAGTTTTTTTCCACCGGCCAGAGTGGATTCCTCTATAGACACCGCAAAGTCTAATTCAGACGTGGCAAAGCCGCGTTTTTCTATCTCTTCGGCCTCGAGAACTCTGCTGCTGCTATTTTCTGCACATACAACCTTAAACTCCTCTGCAGTTATTTTTGAGAGGTTTCTTTTTGCATCTGTTTTACCTGTCATATAGATGAATTTTTTATGTTTGCAAAAAATTTCAGGGTAAGTTTCTCTGAGTTCCTTAGAACTTGCCTTATAATTCAAATGAGTCTCAGGGGAAAATGGATAATAAAGATCTTCATGGTTGCGTAGGAGAAACGCACCCGAAATCTCGGAAAGTATTTCATTATTCTGCTCGACAAGAACGACGTCGTGACCCGCTTCTTTTAAAGTAATTGCCGTCTGCGTACCAAAGATACCGCCACCTATAATTAAAACTTTCTTTTTCATGGCAACAATTACCCCATTAACATTTTTTTGCATAATTTGTAAGCATGTGTATACGACATACAGCTTAACACAACATTAAATAATGCGATATTTTAAAGATAATTCATTTTTATTTGAATTTTGTGAATTTAAATTGTATCTAAGATTGCGCTATGTATCGATTTAGAACAAAACCAAGCACAAACTAAACATTAGCATAGTATTATAACTTCAATTAAAATTCAACAAATGATTATTAAAATTAAAAATAAATTCATTAACGGATGGTGCGTAACCTAACCATTTGAATTTGAGCGTCTATTTTTTGCAAATTTTTATGCTATAATGCCCACCGCTTGTACAATCAGCAAAATTATCGTTTTCGAATTAATAACACAAATTCAAGGACACTTCATCATGATGAAATATAAAAAATACTCAGCTGGCATTCTATTCACTAGCTGCGCAGTCTCATCTATAGCATTATATGCGCCAACTGCGGAAGCTGCCACTAGCTACAATGTCTGGAATAATATGAGTGGTGTTCAAATGTGTTTTAATAGCGTTAACACAGGTGCAAATCAACCCAGTACGACCCAAAATATTCAGCCAGGCCAAAGCGTTACATTATCTACTGGCGGCCCTAACTACTGGAGCGGCGTGAATTATAATTTACGTCCATCAACCTGTTCTTGCAGTGATGCCGCTTGTACTTATCTCGGTAATTTAAATGTTACGGCAAATGCAGATGGCGTGACTGATACGGAAACAGCTATTACAGTTCAAAACTTTGCGCTTTCACGTGTAAATTTCTCTGATTACTCTTTTACGGGAAGTTATGCTCAATCAACTACGCAAAGTCAAACTGTTACGAACCAAACGAACTATTTGTTATGTAACGGTACTGTTAATCCTAGCAGTGCGGGCGTTACGTATCCTTCGACCAATAAAGGTGCTCAAGGCACCTTAGATAAAGGCGACAGTGTTGTCTTAGCCGTTAAAACGCCGTCCTTTTTCTCAGGAGTTAACTTTAATATTCGTCGCGGCGGTTGTACCACCAATGATGCTTATTATGGCAATTTGAATATCTCAACCAGTACCGATCATTCAACCGGTAACACGAGTATTGTGTTATCACCGATTGGGCCTCAAACAGGCACAAATGCGATCAATATGTCTGCCACTTGTACCCCGTTCCTTGGCAAGGGTGCTTCATATGGTTGCAATTTAGATACGATTACCTTAACACCACCTGCCCAAGTTGTCGTAGACGCACCTAAAACATATATAGATAATACCGGTATTGCTTATCGTGGTGCTAATCTGGCAGGCTCTGAGTTTGGCGAGTATTTTTCGCCGGGTAACGTCCCTTACCCCAGTGAAGTAAATTATTATATTGATAAAGGGATGAATACGGTTCGCTTACCTATTCGTTGGGCGTATTTACAGCCTAAAGGCCCAGGAATGGGCCCACTCGATCCAACCTACGTGGCCTTTATAGAAAATATCTTGGAAGATTTAACCCAGGCGGGTGTTCATGTTGTCGTTGATTTACATGATTATCAGCGTTATTCACCCCAGGGTAAAACAGTGGGAGTGCCTGAAGGAGCGGCAACAGGAAGCGTACCGAATGGTATGCTCAATACGCCTGAGCAATTGGCGTCTATATGGACCTCGCTCATTTCAGGCTTCCAACTCGATAACAAAATCAATATGGATAATTTGATTTTTGATATCAGTAATGAACCTGCTCAAATGAATACTCGAGATATACTCGCCAATGAAAATGCCGCTATCGGTGCTATTCGTGCGACAGGCGCTACAAAGAATTTGATCTTAGTTGAAGGCAATGTTTTCTCGGGCCTGTGGGCTTGGGAAAAAACATCAACATATAATAACGGCGCCACCGTCGCCGCACCGAGCAGCACTGTATTTAGGCCCGATGCTATTATTGATCCTAATAATAATTATGCGATTAATGTGCATCAATATTTTGACTCGAATAATTCCATGAGTGGTACAACGCAAGATTGTATTCCTGCAAATACACTCTTGACCCAACTTAATGCCAATAATTTCCTTCAATGGGTACAAAAAAATAAAATGAAGGTGTTTGTCTCCGAATTTGGCGTTGGGCGAGGCTCAAATCAAGAGCAAGGTGCTAACTGCATGAGCGATTTGAGTGTCTTCCTAAACTGGGCTCAAAAAAATGCCTATACATCCGATAATGGTGGCTTTGTAGGTTGGACCATTTGGAGTGCGGGGCATGCGTGGGGTGGTTATAAAACCAATGGCCAGCCTTCCTATATCCTGGATATTTCACCCAATGTTTCTACTGATGGCACGAGCACTATTGATTCTCCCCAGGTGAGAACCTTGGTGAAAGGTGGGTTTTTAAATTAGTTGTAGGGCCAACCCCTGTTCGCTTCTCCCGGGGGAGAAGCGAACAGGGGTTGGCATGTGCATTTAGGGCTGGGGTTTGAAGATTCAAATGGCACTCTTATCTAAACTAAGCGCAATTACCCTATCTAAAGCAGCTGCTAGCCCCGCATAAAGCCGACTGGCTACCTCCCAATCCTCATTAAACACAGACGCTTCCATCAGTTTCGCAAGCTTGGTCATTTCTGTCGCGCCAGCATTTGCGCAAGATCCTTTTAATCCATGACACAGAATCTTTGCTTTTGCTTCATTCTTTTCAGCCAATACCCATTTAATATTTGTTAAGGTCGACTGACTGGTTGAGATGAACACGTCCAAAAATTCATAAAATAAAGCCTTATCATCACCAAATAACAACTCTAGCCGCTCTTTATCAAAGACCTCGCTATCTAATGCAGAGAGACTTACTGAGGTTAAGGCAACATCCGTAGAGTTATTTTTGGTTCCATTCGCTTGATTATCGTCAAGCATAAATTCATCCACTGAATTATTCTCTTTTTCTGCAAATTCCTTCGCCTTCAAGGTGCTGGCTAAAAGAGTCTTTAATTCGGCTAGAATAACAGGCTTTGAAATATAATCATCCATCCCTGCTATAAGACATTTTTCTTTATCGCCTTGTAACGCATGCGCCGTCATCGCAATAATAGGGATATGAGTCCCTTTCTCTTCTTCGAGAGCTCTGATCCGACGAGTGGCTTCATATCCATCCATCTCGGGCATTTGGCAATCCATTAAAATAAGGTCATATATATTTTTTTGATACGCTTCAATAGCTTGAATGCCATTCTCAGCAATATCCGCTCGATAGCCTAATTTTTTCAGCAGGTACAAAGCAACTTTCTGGTTAGTCGCATAATCCTCAACCAATAAAATGCGTGCAGTGGATATTTCTGGTTCTATTTTTTCTGAAAGCTCTTGCAGTTGAGACGCCGCTTTCTCTCGCAACAATTGTGATGGATATTTCGATATGGCCATTAAAATACTTTCATATAATTTGGACTGTCGCACTGGTTTTGTTAAACAAACGTGAATGTTTACTTTTTGCAATTCACTAGTAGGCACTGGTTTTCCTAACGAAGTTAACATCAGTAAAGGCGTTTTCTCTACTTCAGGCAGCAAACTCATTCGTTTGGCTAACTCTAAACCGTCCATCACCGGCATCGCATAATCAATGAAAATAAGACCGTAGGGATCTTGATCTTGAATGGCTTCTTTGCACTTTGTCAACGCATCATAACCATTATCAACGGTATCACAACGCATTTTCCAAGCAACACTTTGCGCCTTGAGAATACGGCGATTAATCTCATTATCATCCACAACCAGCACATGCAATCCATGCAGCATAGGTAGTTTTTCATTTTCTGATAACGAATTATCTGCCGCGGCTTTTACTGTAGGGAGCGTAAACCAAAAGCGGCTACCCACCCCAAGTTGACTTTCCACACCAATATCACCGCCCATCACATTCGTTAATTTCTTTGCAATGATTAAACCCAAACCTGTGCCACCATATTTGCATACAATGGATGAATCGCCCTGCGCAAAAGGCTGAAAAAGTAACTGTTTCATTTCAGGCGTAATACCAATACCCGTATCAATGATATCAAATTGCAACAATAATTTTTCTTCCTGAATCGGTTTCCTCAATGAGACTTTAAGACAAATTTCCCCTTGTTGAGTAAATTTCACTGCATTTCCTAACAAATTTATCAAAATATGGCGTAAATGCGTGGGATCCGCCGTAATCCAATCAGGTACATCACTTTCTATCAAAGCACCCAGCTCTAATTCTTTTGTATGCGCTTGAGTTGCTACAATTTCCACCACATCCTCGACTAAGGTTCGCAAATTAAAATCAACTTTATCGACATCAAGATGCCCTGCTTCTATTTTTGAAAAATCTAAAATTTCATTGATCACTTCAAGCAGATTCCAGCCAGATAATTGAATCGTATTGACAAATTCACGCTGCTCAGAAGGCAAGTCAGAATTCAACAACAAATCCGTCATGCCTATAATACCGTTTAACGGCGTTCGAATTTCATGGCTCATCGTTGCTAAAAACGCACTTTTTGCGCGACTCGCTGCAGATGCTTGACTGGCCAATTTTTCTGCTTGTAATTTAGTACAGCGCAATTCTTCCTCTATTTTTTTCATGGGTGTGATATCGGTAGAAATAGCGCCTATGGCATAAATATCACCATTCTCATCAAATAAAGGAAAT
>JAIELR010000237.1 GCA_019752835.1 Gammaproteobacteria bacterium
CAAGTGACTAGTTGGGTGAATTTGAAACTTTGTCACATCACCTGCAATCATCAACTCATATCCGCCCTGAGGAATAAATTTAATTGCCACGCCGTATTTTTTGTATCTAAGCAATCTGACTTGCGTACGAGCCTTGAGCATGAAATCCACTATTCTGTCGAACTGAAGATAATACAAAAGCAAATAGGTAAACTGCTTCATACTCACTAAGCCATATTCCGAGTAATTTTCGCCAGACTTCGAGACTTGTGTTCCAATTCGAACCAAAGAACCAAACTTAACATCGTGTAGCCAATGCCGACACCTACTGCAGCACCTGCAATGCCAAATTGAGTTACGCCGAGCATGATCGAAATGACAGCAGTAACTCCTGCAAAAACTATGCCTTTCAACTTCTGCATAGTCATACCGAAATAATCAGTAACTGCCCCCAAAACTGCATACAAGCTTCTGGCAAGGGAAAAGAAAACAACAGAATAGACAATATCCCTCGCGGCATAGTACTTTTCAGGTAGTATTAAATCAGCGAAAAGCCCATAAAACAGCGCAAAGCCACCTGCAAAAATAATAGACGCTTTCATAAATTTAATTAGATAACGCTTAGTAATGAGCAACATATCTTCTGATTTTTCTCCCAACGCTTGATACAACATTGGAATCATCGCATTTACCAGCGCGGTATTGAAAGTAATCATAAACGCCCCAATCGCACAAGCTGCTGCATAGAGTCCTACAGATGCTATATCAACATAATGTGCAACAATAATCTTGTCAGACTCATTCAATGCCCATGCCGGAGCCACCGCCAGCAACAAAGGTAACCCAAACCGGGTAATATCTTTGAATTCTTGTTTGTCAGAGACAACTGTAAACAGCAACTTCATACGACCATGATATCGAACGAATAAAAACACAATGTCGGCAAGCAATAATGCCGCTATGCGCCAGTCTGCTTTTGCCGTAAATATTGTCAAAAATAGCACGGTCAGCAAGAGGGAAAAAAGTGTTGTTAAAAATGCGACCAATCCATATCGAACCGATTTTTCTTCCATCACATATTCAATGCTCGCCAGACCGATTAAGTATTTCGCCAGCGCAGAAAATGGGACAAGCAAAAACAATAATTCGTGCTGAATACCTGATAGAAAAATAAGGGCAAATATAATTTGAACTGCTGAAAATATTATATAAGCCAAAGTCACATAGCTTCGCCGGAAATGTTCATATTCAAGCACACCAAGTTTGGATTTGTTTATTGCGATCAGGTTATCTGCTGCAAACGAAATGACTGGTGCCACAAAAAACTGAATACTCATAAACAATGCAATCCGTCCGAACTCTTCTGGCGGAATGAAACGCATCAATAGCAATGAAGCAACAAACCCGAGCGCACTGGTGGCAATTGAAAAAGAGAAATATGAAGCAAATGCTTTATAACGCAGAGGAACTATCATAGTCTATCGATCAGCCACGAGTTCTGCCAGAGTTATCGCACCTTGGATATTTGACCTGTGCAACCAACCTGACTTATATCCCGGCCCAACTTCAGACAAACTGGAAACAAAGTGGTATCCTAATTCCTTCAATACTAAAGTTATTTCAATGAATATCGGCTGATTATTTAGTTCAGGAATTAGGTGATACAAGTAAACTGGCTCGATTCCGCGATCAGATAAACTCAACAAGGCCGAACAAAAATATGAGGCGACTGCGGATGGCCTATATTTCTCGATCATTATTTCTATAGCCGAATTTTCTTCAATGACCGCCACAGCTGAAAATCTGGATAAAACTTCCTTCCTAATCCGTTCTCTCCACTCATTTGTTTCTCTTGGATGAAATTTAAATAATACTTCAACATATTTGTCGCAAAGCCCCTCAATTAACAACTCTAAACCATCAAGATATTCTTTCTCCGCTTGATAAAATTGATATATCGCCTCGTTTAAAAATATGACTCGGCCTCTAATGGGGGCCAGTTCAGTTTGATGAAGCCGTTGAAGCAATATTGCTTGAAAAGTCCTCTGCAATTTTACTGGCTTGTAAATGCACACACCATCAATGCTAGTGTCGGGCATCCAAGGAAATACAACACCATTCAGTTTGTGTAAACGTGTCTTTTTCAACCCCGGTAACTGTCGATAGACTGTCCTCCTAAGCAATTCTTTTATTGATAGTGGTTCGCTAGCCAACATCCTAAAAGGAACATATGTACCCAGTCCACCATCTTCAATCAAAAAAGCCCGCGCGCCAACCCGTTTAAATTTATCAACCAGATATTGATTTAATATCTCATACTCAGTATAGAAAAAAAGAATATCTTCTTTGACAGGATGAATTTCAAAATTAATTTTTTTTACTGTTAAAAGAAATTTGAATATCTGACTAAGCAAGCCTTTATGATGGGGAATTTCATAGCGATATACGACCGCGATGTCATCGTGATTGCGTTTATCAAGCGTATGTGGAATTTCAATTAATGCAGTATCTTTTTTCAACAAGAGGTGTTTATGGCCAAAAAAGTCAATGTAATGATAATTATTGTTGATAAGAAAATAATTCATTCGTTAAAGTAAACCTTCTTTAGCTCAAACACTAAAACCGTCATCAACCACAATATTTTGTCCGTTCACATACTCGGACAAATCGCTTAACAAATAGACCAAAGTGCCTCGCATATCTGATTTATCCAGCATACCCTTGTTGAGACATTGTTTGCGGTAGGCTTCCAAAAATGCGACTGGTTGTTTATCAAGAATTCCTCCAGGACTCAATGTGTTCACGCGAATATTCATCCCCTTAAAATACTTTGCCATGTATTTCGTCAGGTGGATGATTGCTGACTTGATTGCGGCATATTCAACCGGCATAGTCATCGGTGTGTTATCGTACACCTCAAATTTAGGAGCAATCACCCCATAAATAGAAGAGATGTTGATGATGTTGCCATGCCCTTGCTTTTGGAAATAACCCGCCAATCGCTGGCTAGTCAGAAAATATCCACCCAAATTCAAATTAAGATTCTCACAAAAATCGGCATACTCAACATCGAAGAAATGCCGCCCATAATTTTTGTTGCGCGGATAAGCGTTGTTTACGAGTGAGTCTATTCGCCCATATCTTGTATTCAAAGTATCAATCATTCTGCTGATCGACTCCGCCGATGTGATATCGAGACAGACAAAGTCGATGTCGGCTGTACCCAGCTCCTGGCAAAGATGCTGTTGTACCTGGATGCCATTTTCTTCATTGATGTCAGCGATGACCGCAGTGCCTTGCTGCTCGACTACTGCTTTCACAAATTCTTGGCCAATCAGCCCGGCTCCACCGGTAATCACGATAACTTTATCTTTTAACATTTCAATTCACAAAATGGATTTATAGAGTGCAGGTTTACGATCCTGCGTCGTGGAAAACGTTTGCTTAAATTTACCGATGTATTCTGGATCAACCTCAAAAATATCGAACTCATCTTCTGACGCGACTGGCTTCAGCAATTCTCCGTTGGGGTTGATCACTTGTGAGCTTTTTATATATTCGAATCCTTTGCCATCCACCCCAATACGATTCACCCCAACTATGAATATCTGATTTTCGATCGCTCTGGCTTTTAAGAGTGCGTACCAATGATCAACTCTTTTCACGGGCCAGTTTGCAATGTTGATAATCAAATCGCAATGTTTACCGAGTGCACTGTAAATCTCAGGAAATCTCAAGTCATAGCAAATGGTCAACCCAATCGTCATTGAGCCAAGCTTGGCAAAGCTGATCACATTCCCACCATTGAATGCCATATCTTCACCTGCAAAAGTGAAGGGGTGGATTTTGCTGTAGCTTGTTTTAATTGCCCCGACACTATCGATCATTAATGCGTTATTGGCGGCCTTGTCACCATCCTTGAAAACAACACCAAAAACGATTGCGATCTGAAACTCTTGTGCAAGTACCTTGAATGACTCGACCGTCGCTGAAGTCTGGCTATCTTCTGCTGTGTTCACGGTATTCATGGAAAAAGCGGTAAGCGTCATTTCCGGGAAAATAACTATTTCCACATTCTTCTCTTTGGCTCTTTGTATGAAAGAACGACATGCCAAAAGATTGAGATGTTTGTTCTCCCATTCCTGGTCGAGTGAAACAAGTGCAACACGCATCAGTTATGCTTTCTGAACACAGGCTTGATTGCCGGACCAACGAGATATTTCTCAACACCCTCATCAAGTGCCAAGCGATAGGTTTTGAATGTCTGATCGATAGCACGCTCGGTTGCTACAAGCTCTTCTTCCCCGTGCCGATAGGACAAAGCAATCCAAGGCATGAGCACGCCATTGCTGATCATTTCTTGCGAAAACAAGGTACGCAATCCCAATGAGTTAGCACCAGAAGCATCAAGAGTAAGGTAATAAGGGGAACAGGGTATGCCACCGACTTTAAAGCTGTGTCCGATACCATGTGCATCCGCTTGGCGCTGCATCATGTCAATTAGTTTTCGACCGTAGTCCCACAAATGCTCAATCACGCTTCGCTGTTGCATAAATTGAACCGTAGCAACAAATGCTCCCAAGCCACACATTTCTGCACCATGCGTTGTAGACAAAAGGAACACTCGTTCTCTTCCTTCAAATTCGATAGAGCCGAGCTCCATGATTTCTCGTTTTCCGGCAATGCAAGCAACCGCAAAACCGTTGGCCATCGCCTTGCCAAAGGTGCACAAATCCGGGGTAACACCATAAATATGTTGCGCCCCTTTCATGTGCCAGCGGAACCCTGTGATCATTTCATCCAGGACAAAGACGATGCCGTTTTCACGACATAATTCTTGTACTTTCAACAAGAAACCATCCCTGGGTTCTTCGGTAGCAGCAGGCTCCAAGACTACACAAGCGAATTTCCCCGGGTGCTTCGCTATCAATGCTTCTAACGAGGCGATATCGTTGTAGCGAAACATCTTGGTTTTTTCGATGGTTTCTTGCGGTATGCCACGCGTGAGCGGCGTCGAGCCGATGAACCAATCGTCATACGAAAAAAATGGGTGCTCTGCGCAACGAGCCACCAACTCTCTTCCGGTGAACGCACGCGCAAGTTTGACTGCGGCAGAAACAGCTGTGGAGCCATTCTTGGTGAATTTCACCATATCCACGGAATCAATCAATTGAACCAGTAACTCCGCCGCCTCTAATTCAATCAT
>JAIELR010000013.1 GCA_019752835.1 Gammaproteobacteria bacterium
CCTAGGCGCAATAGGAATTACGACGATGTTAATAGTCTATTCCATTACGCCAGAAATTATTTGCCCTATCTTTATCGCCTCATTAGGCACTATGATAATATCACCTGCGGCGAGCGCTAGTGTGTTAACACCCTTTCCTCAAAGCGCGGGTAGCGTAACTGCGTTGATGAATGCTATCCGTGTTGGAGGTTCGGCAATTACTGCGTCGGTGATAGGCTTATTGCTATCAAGCAGTCTGTATGTTTATCCTGGGATCATTATCATCTGCGCAATGGGAATTTTGATTACCTTAATTAAGGTAAAATAATTGACATATTTAAAACCGCTGCCGATTATTAAATCGGTAGCGGTATATTTTTGAGCTTATTATAATATTTATTTTACAAATTTTTGCGCATTATCACAAAATATTTTCTTACGGTCCTCTTCTGAAATAGATGCTTTTGCAACATAATCTACCGCATGTTGCATAGATTCGTAAGGATGATCCGTTGCAAACAAAATACGATCACTACCCATGGCCTCAATCGTATATTTTAGTGCGGCTTCATAAAAACGACCACTCACAGTAACGTAAGTGTTTTGACGCAATATTTCAGTAGGTTTACGCTGAAATGATCGCTTAAGTGCCTCTCTGGCCCAGGCTTTATCAAAAGCAAAGTCTAATCGTTCCATGAAAAAGGGAATACCTTCACCCAAGTGTCCCATCATTACTTGCAACTTAGGAAATTCTTCAAACACCCCGGCAAGAATCATGCGCATAAATAATAATGATGCTTCGGCATGAAAGCCAAACCCTGGTCCTGCTAACGCATAACCATAGTCCTGATATTGCTTAATTCCTGGAATAGTGGGATGAAGATAAATGGGGATGTTAAGTGATTCAGCTAACTCTAGCAATGGCCAGTATTGTTTATCATCAAGGTATTTATTTTCGCCATAGTTTGAATGTGTTAGCCAACCTACAAAACCTAATTCAGTTATACATCGCTCTAATTCTTTAACAGCAGATTTAGTATCTTGTGGCGCAATGGCAGCAAAACCTCTAAAGCGTGTAGGATTTTTCTTTATTGCATCGGCAAGCAAATCATTAGCATCACGTGCCAACGAGGTAGCAACATCTGCATTTTCTATAACACCAAAACTTGGAACAGTATGGCTTAAAATCTGGATATCTATGCCCGTTTCATCCATTAATTGAAGTCGAGCATCAGCAAGGCTCAACAAATGGTTCACCAGAGCATCATTATGTGTCACCGTGACTTTGTCACTATGAAATGTAAGATGTTGATGTTTCTCAGCATTTTCTTTACAATAAGGATATTCTGTTCGATTATTTAAATATGTTAAAAATTCGGGCAAAATAAAATGTGTTTCGAAATCAATTTTTTTTATATGTGTTCCGTCCATAGCTATAACCTCCAAAAATTAATTATCACAACTGTCTAAGGTACAATACATACTATATGAGCAATAAGCAAAATTCCATACCATACTAAACAGGCGCATTGTGAGAAACATACTCAACTTGACAGCTACCATCAGCATTAGGCGTCAAAATCAACTCATCACCATCTTTTGCGGCAATAATAGGATTTTTATAATATTGAGCCATCCCTTGTATAAAAGCATTAGTTGCTTTTGCACTCGGCACATAAGGCAGATCTAGATGAGTTAACACAAGGTTTTTTGCTCCAGCTTGTTGCGCAATTTGAGCCAACTGCAATGTATCAGAATGATAATTGGGAATGTCTTCATCTATGGCATATTTTGTCATGTTTCCAGCGGCTTTTTGTTGGATAGCCAGCGCTTGTATTTGTTCGCGATTTAACGCTTCACTAATAAAAACATCGACGTTTTTTGCTTCCTTGCGCTCTTTAGGTATTACTTTAGTATCACCACTAATCATTACATGGCAATTTTTATAGTTTAAACTATAGCCAAGAGCCGGGTAAACAGGCTCATGATCAACCTCAAATGCTGTGACGGCTACATTATGGTTTTTATAGACATGTTTATCGCCTGAAATGGCATCAATCAAATGAGTAACAGGCATTGCCAACGATGGGTCAAGGTTATCATTACTATTAGTAGCACGAAAAATAGTATCAAATTGGTAAGCTTGTATTAAACCGTCTAAGACTTTTTTTATACCGTAAGGGCCATATACATTTATTGGTTTGTTGCGGCCATCTATCCAAGAGACATTAATGACCCCTGCTAACCCCGCAAAATGATCAGAATGCCAATGCGTAATAAAGACATTGTAAATTCGGGTATAGGGTAAGCCCATTGTCGCGAGTGTCTGAACACTTCCTTCACCAGCATCAAATAAAAGAAATTGATTATCGACAATTACTGCAAGACAAGCAGGTTTTCGGATATCTTCCATATAAGTAACCGGAGCTCCCGTTCCGCAGAAATAAACATGCATTTTTCCGTCTTGTGGTAAAGGTTTAATGGCATCTTGCACGGGAGAGTCTGCAAATGAAGTGGGTATTATTGTTGTTAAAATAGTGAAGCCTAATAGTAGACTATATTTGAGAGTGTTTTTTTTCATCAGTATTTTTCTCTATATATTGAGCATTGAACCAGTAAGTAAGGTTACAGAGTAACTTAAGCAGACTTACCACGCAATAGCAAGAAAAATAGGGTGCCAAAAATAGTTGCAGCAACCATAAAGATGGATAATAAAACAGCATTGCCTTGTGTTACTAAACCAATAATATTTGCAGATGCTGCCGCGGCTCCGAGTTGAAAAAATCCTAATAAACCTGAAGCATAACCGGTAATTTTAGTAAATTGGGTAATAAGAGCTGCTGTGCCCATGGGTAATAAAAATCCATTACCAAATGTTAATACAGTGGCTGGGATAATTAAATTTTCGGATGATGGGATAAATAACAAATTCATCATCAACATTAATAAAGATCCAAAAATAAAGAAACCATACCCAATATAAATAAGCTGATTGATCGTAAAATAAGTAAGCAGTTTGCGAGCGATTAAATTTCCTATAAGGTAACTAAAGGAAATAGAAATATAAAAAAAACCAATTTGAAGCGCTGTATAATGAAATTCGCTAAAAATAAAAGGAGACTCTGAAATATAAGCAAAATAAACAATATAGGCAACTGATGGAACCAAGACATATCGCCAAAAAATTTTCTGATTAAGCAGCGAAACATAATTTTTAAAAATAGACATTGGATGGATAGACACTGCATTTTTATGCGTTTCAGGGAGAAAAATAACAATTAAACCCATCAATAAAATACCTATAAAAGCAACAAAACCAAAAACAGCATGCCAACTAGCAAAATGACTAATAAACCCGCCTATCACGGGTGAAATAGCTGGCGATAAACCTATTATAGGAAATACAGTCGCAAAAATTTTGGCACTCTCGGTTTTAGTGTACACGTCACCGATGATTGCTCTGCCTAAGGTCATTCCCGCAGCTGCGCCAAATGCTTGAAATAAGCGAGCTACAATTAACATTGAAATAGAGGTTGAAAACGCACATGCTAAGGTGGCCAAACTAAAAATAATACACCCTATAATTGCAATTTTTTTTCGTCCAAAGCGATCGCTGAGTGTGCCATAAATAAGTTGTGAGCATGATAATCCAAGTAAGTAAACACTCAACGTCATTTGTAATGCATGGCTATTAGTATGGAAATATCGTGCAATGCATGGCATGACTGGGATATAGATATCCGTTGCAATCAGGCCAAGGGAGCACATCATTACAATAATAATCAAGAGCATATTTTTATTCGTATTCAATTTTTTATAACTCCAGCTCTTTTAAGCCAGTGTAAATGCTAAAACACATAAAATGAAGGGCATAATCTATGACTTCTTTCCCACGATAAGGAATAGAGAGCGTTTTATCTATACGTTTATCTTTTTGTAGGATAGAACAATTAAATTGAATAGTCCCGGTGTAGGGTTCTCCTCGTTTAAATTGTTCTTCGCCTCGTGCAACTACGTAAACAACTGACTCATCCAAAGTATTTGCAGTATCAAAAGATGTTATAAAAAAACCATTATTTTTTTCAATATGTAAATTTTTATGCTCTTGAAATAATGATTTAAAATTTCCATTGCTTAAAGAGTCACTAATGTTTAAATTAATGGGGTTTTTACTTAAAAAATCACGTAATAAAATTATTGCGTCTATTCCATTTTTTGAAACGATAAATGGTTGAAATTTATGGTTTATTATTTTTTCAAATGCCAAAATTAACGAAAGATTTTTATCTTCATAACGTATTTTTATGTCAAGATAAGGATAATTCCAACAATATGCGGTTTGCAATTCATATTCTTTAGCTAATTGATCTATATCACTGGCTATATCAGCTTCTATCACGCCTATTAATTTTATAGACAATGTTTTTTGGTCTGTAGCATAGCCTTGACTATTTAGATAAGGCAAAACATAGTTATCAAACATAGGTCGGCATTCATTAGGCGGTCCTGGCAGCATAAAAATTAACTTATCTTGTATCGTTATTATACAACCAGGTGCTGTGCCATTCGAATTAGGAATAATTTGAGCATTTTTAGGGAATAAGGCTTGTTTTCTATTATCATCATGAATTTTTATTCCAAAAGAGTTTAGCCGTTTACAGATATTTGACCATGTTATTTGATCAAAAATTAATTCTTTGTCAATAGCATGAGCAAGTGCAAAACGGGTATGGTCATCAGAGGTAGGGCCTAGTCCACCGCATAGTAGAATGCAATCATTATCATTAAGATGAAATTTTAAGGCCATTTCAATTTTTTTCTTGTCATCGTTAATGATTTGTTGACTGCTAATAGGAATGCCTGATTGAACCAACTGTTTCGCAAAATATTGACTATTCGTATCTACATACTCACCGTTGACCAGCTCACTACCTGTAGCGAGAAGGGCAATGGATTTTGATGTTTTGGGGGCATTTATTTTATCAAGAATAGCTTTTGCCATATCATTTGTTGATGCTCGTCCACCAAGATCATAGGTTAAATATCGTGCTTCTTTTAGGACAGAACGAATAGCTACTTTTATCTTATTAAAATAACCGTTACCATCAAGATGATCTAACATTAATCCTGCGGTCAAAAACATGGCAGATGGGTTAGCTTTATGTTCACCCGCTAATTTAGGAGCACTGCCATGTAC
>JAIELR010000130.1 GCA_019752835.1 Gammaproteobacteria bacterium
TACATTCGTCGCAGCATCCGGTGTTTCAAAATTTCTATAACCATAGAAATGGCCAATACCATTGATCATGCCTGCAGCTAAGACCGGCATACACATCATTTGCACAGCCCAAACGGTAATACCGGGCACGCCAAATAACACCAAATCTAATACAAACAAAATACCAATACCCAAACTACTGTGGGGTGTATAGATATGGCGTTCTATCCAGTCATTGGGAGTCCCTTGGCCATAACGCTCTATCGTCTCTTGATTCAAGGCTTCTTTCTTATAAAGTTCATAGCCTTGAGTCAATACTTTTTTCAAACCATAAATTTGCGGGCTATGCGGATCTTCTTCTGTTTCACAAGTAGAATGGTGTTTGCGATGCACTGCGACCCATTCCTTCGTCACAGCCGCTGTGGTGAACCATAGCCAAAACCTAAAAAAATGTTCGGCGATAGGATGCAATTCTAAAGCGCGATGCGCGGAGGCTCTATGCAAATACAGTGTAATCGATATCACCGTAACGTGCATGAGGACTAAAGTAACAACAATATATTGCCACAATGATAAATTTAACAATCCATAAAAATAATGCATGGTTTAATTTCCTCTCTGTTTCTCGCGAATTTCATCCAATGTTTTGCAATCAATGCATAAGGTTGCAGTGGGTCTGGCTTCCAGGCGTTTGATGCCAATTTCCTCGCCACAGCTTTCACAGTATCCATACTCACCATCGTCTAAACGTTGCAAGGCTTCTTCCGTTTTGCGAAGCAATTTGCCTTCGCGATCACTGGCACGCAACATTAAACCAATGATTTCTTCACGCGTGGCCTTATCCGCAGGATCGGCCAACTCTTTATCATCCCCTCTCAAACTTTCTACGGTGGCATCGCTGCCCTCCATTAATTGCTGTTTAATCGCAATCAATATCGCTCTAAAATGCTGTTGCTGCCCTTCGTTCATGTATTTTTCGTTTTTTTTAGCTTGGTAAGGGGCAATGCCCGGTAACCCGACCACGTGCGCGGTTGATGTCTCCTGCGCCAATTTCTTGGACATGATTCACTCCTCATTAAGAAAGACTTAGCTCAACACAAATTGAGCAAAAAATAGTCATTATTACTAATGGATAATCATAGCAGGTATACGCCTTCTATACCAGTATATCTTGTGCTTTAATTAGCCTTTCTATAGACCCTGCATCTAAAATAGTCTTAAATATGAACGAAGTAGGGATTTAGGTGGCAAATTAACTTTTATGCATCTTCTGGGGAATACTTCAGACTGCCCTATTTTGCAGTTTTTATCGCTCGAACTAAGCTACCCTCTTGACTCCAGATACCCGTTCAAGTTCTAATAGGACCCTCAAACGCACTCATGGCCAGATAGCTCAGTCGGTAGAGCAGAGGACTGAAAATCCTTGTGTCGCAGGTTCGATTCCCGCTCTGGCCACCATATAAATCAATGACTTATGTGACATCCTAAATGTGGGGTAATTGTCGGGGCTACGCGGGGGCTACACTTCAAGGATGTAATAATGCAATTATGTTTATTTGATTTTCTTCGCTATGCGACAAGGTTTAATATATTTAGATGGTTTAAACTGGCTTCAGCCAGTTTCTTTATTTTAACTATGGTGACTGCTTGTAAGGGAACTGATCCAGCATCAACTTTATCTGAAGAGCAAAAAAACATCATAAAAGCTTTGGTTGCTGATGACATTGCAATAGGGATAGATGCTGGAGGATCAGCAATTTTATCGCCAGAAAGCGGTTACATCAAAACCCCCCTTATTTTTACTACTGCAGCTGCGCTTCAAAAAGACTATGAAGCAAATGAGGTCAATGCTGATCTAAAATATTCAGATAAAACAGTCGTTTTAATCGGAACTGTCACTGAGATTAGCCGAGGAATAGGCGAAAATTACTATATCTCGTTACGTGGCGGTTCAAATCAATTTATGCCGCCTAGAGCAAATATGGCGGATGGCTATCGTGATTTTATTGCCCAGTTGCGAAAAGGCGATAGCATAAGATTGGTTTGTGATGGTAAAACTCATATGCTGATTGGTTCTGCTGTGGTAGAAAATTGTTTGCCTGAAGATGCATGGGTTGCAGCTACTTCCCAGGCTATTGATAGTAAAATATTAACCAGCTCTGCAGATGACAAAAGGGCAAATCTATTTATTTCTTTTGTAGTATTTCTATCGAAAAAACTTCCTGAAAATAACGCTTGTTTAACAAATGATTCTGAGGAATGTATGGCAGCACTAGAAGAAATTCCTGGATTTGGTAGCCCAGAAATGCAGGCTGAATTTAAAGAGTCACAGATGAAAAAGAACGCCTAACTACTTTATCGGATAATGAAAAATGGACCCGTCTTCTTTAAATTTTTTTTTGATGTCCCTAGACAATCCTAATGCCAAAATGAGTGAACTTGGTTTTCTTCAATATCTTGGAGGTATTAAAAAAGAAAGCCTATCAGAAACCGAGATTCAAAATCTTGAATTTGAATTATTGGCATTTAATTTTTGCGAAAATTATGATTGGTCTTTACCTAGAGATAATAGATTTGAGCCAATGCTAACTTTGAAAAATGATAATGGCGATACCATAGTATATCCACAAGAAGAAGATGTAACTAAAGAAGCGATAGCATATTGGTCTAAAAGGCTAAAAGAAGCTCAACATCCAGTGCTAAAAATTCGTTATGCTAGCTTGGTTTGGGAATTTCGTAGGCAAGCCGACGATCAAAAAAAAGCATTTGAAGCGGCTCAATCAATAAGCAAAAGCGTAATGGAAATGGTCAATAATCATTTGCATGAACATGAAGGAGAGGTGCCGATAAAGCTTAAATATGCTTTAAATACCACTATTGCTATAGCGGTAGACAATGATAGCATCAATCAATTAAAAAATACTATTCTAGGTTATGAGATAAATTATGTAAAAGCAGATGCAGCTATAAATGCGTGGTCAGTTTCTTTTGATTACTTGCTAAATCACCCAAAAATCTCTTTAACTGAACAAGAAGAGAACGGTATTATAGAGCGGATTGAAGAACGCTTAGGGCGGCTTTTGTTAAGTTCTGCGCGAATAACAGACCTTAATGCCGCCAGAGGCGCCGTTGAACGTTTGTGTGAATATTATAATAAAAAAGAACAACCCAATAAGCTGCAAAAAACATTCTCGGAATATCGAATTTTTATTTGTAAACAAGAAAATTTAAATGCACCAGCTTTTGATCTTGATAATCTTAAGAAAGCTCATCAATTGGCCGATCGATTCAATCTAAAAAATGACAAGGATGAACTAGCATTAACATTAATGGGAATAGGGAAAAATTTAACACAAAATAGGTACTCCTATAAAAAGCTTAATACTACCGAAGCAAAAGAACAGATAGAAATACCTCCAGAAATAATTAACGCACCCAAAGAGATTTGCTTTCGCCCATTATCAGCATATATACCTCAAAAAGAGTCAGATTTTCGAGGAACATTAGACACGTTAAAAAAAACAGCCCCTATATTTTGCAACAGCCAAACTAACTTTGTTAGTTCGGATGGCAAAATATCGTCTGCTATGGTTGGAACATCTGATGATGAAAATACTCTCTTTTATGCAGCATCTTTATTTATCACTGGCATAAGTACGCCCATTCACCATATTGCCAAATGTATTATTCTAAACCATAATCTTTCTATTGCATCTATTCTTGACTATCTATATAGAGGATATTGTTTTCATGAAAACAAAAGAGAAATTATCAGCTTTGGGCTTAGCGCCTATTTAAATGAAGATCCTATAACAGCAATACATATTCTAATCCCACAAATCGAAGCTTGTCTTCGTATAATTTTAGAGGCTAATTCTGTGCCATTGATTCAGAAAAACAAAAGTGATGGATATAATTTTTTTATGCTAGATACGCTGTTACTTAACCAAAAAACAGTAGAAATCCTAGGGCATGACGCTGCATTTTATTTTAGAGCAATACTAAGCCATCAAAGAGGGTTAAATCTAAGAAATGATGTTTGCCATGGAATAGCAGAACCAGCAAAATTTACAATGCAAAATGCTAGCTTAATCTTCCATATATTGCTAATTTTATCTGAAAAAACCAACCTATTTTTTGACAAAACATCTCCGAGCGAGATAGCAAATGAATGTGCTTAGATTATTTGTTAAGTAGATTTTTTGGTTTCCCTTGTACAATGAAATGTTATTTCAAGCCCCGATTGTGTAGCCGTCCCTATTCCAAATAACTTACCACTAGCGTCTATACTAAACCAAACCTTTATATCGGTATTATCTGTAACAACGTTACAAATTGTATTTTGAATATTTCTTATGGTATTTCTAATTTTATCAGAAGATATATCAACCTGTTGCATAACACTATCACCTCCAGATAGACAAATTTTTGATGATATCGGAGCTTGCACCTGCCCCCTTGAAGTATAACAGGACTGATTTATTGGTAATGATTGATAAATTATAAATGGTACTGTATTATGAGATGCATCTTCAATATTAGCTAGTGCATTAACACCCATCGACAATAAGAAAGCATAGAAAAAACACTTAAAGTACATGTTTTAGATTATCCTTCTATACGGCTATTTGCTTTTCAATTTTTCTTTGAAATAACTGTCCATTTCTATAAATCCTTTATGCAAATCTATCAGTTCAATTGCAAACGGGTTTGTTACAAAGCGGCTCTCTAGAATTTTATACTGTTCATGAAAATCTTTGCGCCTTTCTTTTTCTTGCTCATTCTCTGAGTTATTGCCCCCATCACCTTCTGCATAAAGCTTTTCAATATAACAAACGGAAGCCACTTTTGCTTGCAACATAAGTTTTAAACACGTAAAACATGGTTGTAAAGTTGAGTAAACAATTGAGTGCTCAATACAATGCCCCATTCTTGCTGCTGTTATCATGGCATTCTGTTCTGCATGGACACAAATACATTTATCGTAGTACTCACCATCTTTTCTATGCTTTTCACAGCGTATGCAACCACCATCTTCACAATTTTTCATACCTTCTGGTGTTCCATTATAACCAGTGCTTATAATTCTATTATTTTTTACAAAAATAGCGCCTACTTGCCTGCCCTTACAATTTCCTCGATTTCTAACGTTATCATGTACAGATGTTACTTTGTTT
>JAIELR010000222.1 GCA_019752835.1 Gammaproteobacteria bacterium
CTAGTTTCCGAAGAGGTCTAATGAACCCTCAATTCGATTATTGCCTGCTTTTCCTCGATGCTTTGATATCAGCCCTTGTGCGCCTTCCTCACGGTATGCACGCGTTAAGCGCTTAATCTGCCGCTCGCTAACTCCCAGCAAGCTCCCTGCCTCTTTAACCGATAACTGCTTGCTTCTTACTTTTTGTATCACCTCTAACCGCGAAACGTCCCTCAGACTCATCGTTATTGTACCTTTGTTCAAATCTTTGCCCCATCTCTTTATAAAAGGGACATTTTAACTTTGCTCAAAGGGGACATTACAGCTTTGCTCCTACAGTAAACATTTTTGGAGGTTACAAAACATATGCCTTATATTATAATTGGTCGTGATGCGAGTGATGAGCATGCCATTGAGCGACGTCTTCGGGTGCGCTCCAAACATATTGATTATTGTGCGCCTTTTTTTAGTTGTGGAAAAATTTTATATGCTTGTGCCTTGTTAGAAAATGAAAAAATGATTGGTTCGGTCATGATTTTTGATTTTGCTACACGCCAAGAAGTTGATGATTATTTGACGCATGAGCCTTATGTCATAAATCAAGTTTGGGCGAACATTGAAATCAAGGAAGCCCTCATTCCAGATGCGTTATTTAAAAAATGAACAAACGAGAGCCAATCGAGCGTATTGGCAGAAGAAGGGACACGTATTAAACGAGTTGCTCAATTGTTGGGTTATTTAGCGGGACAATTAGAGACAGAGCAAGCAATCAACTGGCAAAGTATGGCAAATATTATTGAAGTACTGGAGATGAGCAAAATGAATATGCAAACATTAAAAATGGGGAAAACCAACGCACAAGATTCAGAATTGGGGAAAAAAACTGATTATTATAGTACCTATAATGCGGATAAATTATTTCCTATTCCCAGAAATGCAAAACGCGTTGAAATCGGTATCAATCCCGATAGCCCACCTTTTAAAGGATTTGATTACTGGAATCATTATGAGGTTTCTTGGCTCAACGAAAAGGGAAAACCGATAGTCGCTATCGCCGATATCGTTTATGACTGCAATACACCGAATATCATTGAATCAAAATCTATGAAGCTTTATTTTAATTCGCTGAATAATACGCGCTTTAAAACGGTGGATGAAGTGGAGGCGATTGTAAAAAAAGATTTACAGCAGCGTATTGAGGGTGAGGTGTTTGTCAATATTACACCACTTGATAAATTCAAAGAAAATAAAGGTTTTCATGAGTTAACGGGCGTTTGCTTGGATAATCTGGATGTAAGCTGCTCAGATTATACAACGAAATCCTCCTTATTGACGACAGAAAAGGAAATGATAGACGAAACGCTTTATTCCCATTTATTAAAATCAAACTGTCTGGTGACTAATCAGCCGGATTGGGGAACGGTGGAAATTCATTACCAAGGTCAAAAAATAAATCATGAAAATTTATTAAAATATATAGTCTCTTATCGTAATCATAATGAATTTCATGAGCAATGTATTGAGCGAATTTTTGTGGATATTATGGAACATTGCAAGCCTACTAAACTAACCGTGTATGGGCGTTATACGCGCCGTGGTGGCTTGGATATTAACCCCTACCGTTCGACTGAACAAGCCGATTTTAAGGGTAAAAATAATCGATTGCTTCGTCAGTAGGAGATATACCCATCTTCATGTGCGATGGGTATATACTTCTTCATCCTTTCCATGTCCAATTCAAAATCTCAGGCATGTCTTGTCCGTGTTTGTGAACATATTGCTTGTGCTCAATAAGTTTGTCTTTCACTATCTGCTTGAGATGGGCTCCTTTAGCGCCCAAATGAGGTAGACGATCGACCACATCTTGCACTAAGTGAAAACGATCGAGGTCATTCTGCACTCTCAAATCGAAAGGCGTTGTGATGGTGCCCTCTTCCTTATAACCTCGAACATGAATATTGCGATTGGTCCGGCGATAAGTCAGTCGATGCACTAGCCATGGGTATCCGTGAAAGCCAAAAATGATAGGCTTATCTTGGGTGAAAAGTGAATCGTAATCTTTCTCGCTTAATCCGTGAGGGTGTTCCGTAGAAGGTTGCAACTTCATTAAATCAACGACATTGATCACTCGAATTTTAAGTAAGGGTAGATGCTCACGCAACATGGAAACAGCCGCCAGAATCTCTAGTGTAGGTGTGTCACCACAGCAAGCCATGACCACATCGGGTTCCGCATCTTGGTCGTTGCTAGCCCATCGCCAGATGCCAACTCCTTCAGCACAGTGCACAACTGCGGCGTCCATGCTCAACCATTGTAGACGTGGATGTTTACTAGCTACTATCACATTGACGTAATGTTGGCTACGCAAGCAATGATCAAAGACTGAGAGCAGACAATTAGCATCGGGCGGCAGGTAAATGCGCACGACATCGGCCTTTTTATTGACTACATGGTCAAGAAAACCGGGATCCTGGTGCGTGAAACCATTGTGATCCTGCTGCCAAACATGCGAGGCGAGCAGATAGTTCAACGAGGAGATCTTTCGGCGCCAGGGTAATTCCGAGGTTACCTTTAGCCACTTGGCGTGCTGGCTGAACATGGAATCGATAATCCGAATAAAGGCTTCGTAGCTGTTGAATAGTCCGTGCCGCCCCGTTAACAGATATCCTTCCAGCCAACCCTCACATTGGTGTTCGCTGAGCATTGAATCCAGCACACGTCCCGCGGGCGCAAGGAATTCATCATTTTCTATTTCTTGCGCATCCCATTGACGGTTGGTGACTTCAAACACTGAGCCCAAGCGATTGGAAAGCGTTTCATCGGGACCAAAAATACGGAAATTACGTTGTTCTTGGTTAAGTTTGACCACATCACGCAAGAACCGTCCTAACACGGAAGTATCTTGAGCAACCACGGCGCCAGGCGAAGGCACGGTAACAGCATGACCCTGAAAATCGGGCATACGCAGATCGCGCAACAAAATGCCGCCGTTAGTGTGGGGATTGGCCCCCATTCGCCGATTGCCTGTTGGTGCCAGTTCAGCCAATTCAGGCATAAGCCTTCCTTTTTCATCGAACAATTCTTCTGGTTTGTAACTTTTCATCCAGCTTTCGAGCTGCTCAACGTGTTTAGGATGTTCGGCATCGACCAACAAGGGTACCTGATGTGCACGAAAGGTTCCTTCAACCTGTAGCCCATCAACGACCTTGGGTCCTGTCCAACCCTTGGGAGATTTGAGAACGATCATGGGCCAGGGTAATCGAGTCGTATCATTTGTACGTCGTGCTTTTTTTTGGATTTTCCAAATGTCTTTAATGACCTTGTCCAAGGTCATGGCCATGAGTTCATGCATTTTTTCCGGCACATCACCGTCGACAAAATACGGCTTCCAGCCACAGCCTTTAAGGAATTGCGTCAATTCCTTTTCTTCGATGCGAGCTAGAAGGGTCGGATTACTAATCTTATAACCATTAAGATGCAAAATCGGGAGTACCACGCCGTCAGTAATGGGGTTAAGAAATTTGTTAGATTGCCATGCCGTTGCTAACGGGCCCGTTTCTGCCTCACCATCACCAATAACGCAGGCAACGATCAAATCAGGGTTGTCAAATACAGCACCAAACGCATGGCTAAGTGAGTATCCCAACTCACCGCCTTCGTGAATGGAGCCCGGCGTTGTTGGCGCAACATGGCTGGAAATACCACCGGGAAAAGAGAATTGTGTGAATAGTTTTTTCAGTCCAGCTTCATCCTGACTGATATTTGGGTAAATCTCGCTGTAGCTACCCTCAAGGTAGGTATTCGCTACCAAAGCAGGCCCCCCGTGACCAGGGCCTGAAATATAGAACATATCGAGGTCATACTTTTTAATAATACGATTTAAATGCACGTAGATGAAATTTTGGCCTGGTGTTGTGCCCCAGTGCCCAATCACTAATGGTTTCACATGCGATAGTTTTAGCGGCTCTTTTAGCAGTGGATTATCATAGAGATAAATTTGACCCACTGATAAATAGTTGGCTGCGCACCAGTAAGCATGTATTTTGCGGAGCAAGTCCAGAGATAGCGTTTTTGCTTTCATCGTTTTGTAAATTCGTGCATAACCATTCCTAAAAATAAAGATGAGAAAGCTCATCTTTCAAATACGCTTTAAACGGGTCGGCGACTTCTGGATGCTTTAAGGCGTAATTGACAGTTGCTTGCAAATACCCTAGTTTACTGCCGCAATCATAGCGTTTTCCTGTCAGGTGGTAACCATAAATGGCCTCTTCTTCTAATAAACGTGAAATAGCATCTGTCAGTTGAATTTCTCCTTTCGCATCGGGAGATGTTTCTTCAAGCGCTTTAAAAATAGAGGGTTGTAAAATATAACGACCGACAACAGCCAAATTGGAAGGGGCTTTTTCTGGGCTTGGTTTTTCAACAATATGTGAAATGCGATCATATTTTTCTGCTTCGCGATAAAGTTCAACTATTCCATATTTATCGGTATTACAAGGTAAAATCTCTTCCAAGGCAATGATGCTAGACTGTGTTTTGGTAAACACGTCGACCATTTCATGTAGACATCCTTGTGAGCCTTCTTCAATTAAATCATCAGCCAGCACGACGGCAAAGGGTTCATTATTCACTTGATTTTTAGCACATAAAACAGCATGACCTAATCCTAAAGCCTTCGCTTGACGGATGTAAGTGCAAGTGACACCGGGAGGTAAAATATTGTGTACAATTTTTAGCAGCTCTAATTGTCCCCGTTGCTCTAATTTTGCTTCCAGTTCGTGATTGCAATCAAAGTGATCTTCGATCGCGCGCTTGCTGTAACTCGTGACAAAAATTAATTCTTTGATACCTGCAGCAACGGCTTCTTCTACCGCAAACTGGATAAGGGGCTTGTCAACAATGGGCAACATTTCTTTGGGTGTTGCCTTGGTCGCTGGTAAAAAACGGGTTCCAAGACCGGCTACGGGAAAAATTGCTTTTTTAAGAACATTGGCCATTCTGAACGCTCCTTAAGGTAGAGAGAATGAAATTATAGTTTAGCAGAGAATAGGCATCGAAACTCAAATATGACATGAAAATGAGGCCCGTAGCCCGTATTAAAGCTATCAAGTAGCCTTAAGTTTTGCTTGACATATTGCAAATAAAGTCGTCATTCCGTACGGA
>JAIELR010000023.1 GCA_019752835.1 Gammaproteobacteria bacterium
TAACCGGTAGCGCTTTGTGTTTCCATAGGGGATAACCACATAATTTCGGGCAAATCCGTCCCCCGGGTGTTTGAGCAACTCCAACATAAACATGTCACTTAACGCTTGTGGGTCGAGCGGGTATTGGGCGTATGCTTCTTCACGAAAGACGGTTTCCAGTGTTTTTCCTGGCACCGTAAGAGAAACTAAAACAGGATAGGTACAATGCCTTTGTCCTGTCTTTTTACCAACGACTTGGAAAACCACCAGTTCACTGGGCGTTGTTCCATGGCCGCAGATCCGTTGTCCTAATAAATCCACCGCATAGGCCATCATAGGAAAATCCGGATGCTCTTTCAAATAAATATCGAGAGCCTTCTCGTCGGTCAGTCGAGTTACCCGTCGATAAGCATAAGCCGAGGAAGAAGGACGAGGCAGCATTGAGCTGTGTTTTAAGTGGCCGCTTTTAGGTTCTATCAATGACATGATTGCCTGAGAGCTTAAAGAGAGCACTTTCCCCTGTGACGTCCAGCAGGTTACCTGCAAAGACGAAGCGGTCGCAGCAGGCGAAGAACTTTCGCCAAACCTGGGTAATAAGGAAAGTTGCTCGTGAAGTTGTTCGGCTTTGACTTTCTCAAAAGCCCGAAATCCGACTTCATCGGCTTCGTAATGCAGCGTCTCTAGAAAAGGTATCAGAGGTGCTAATTCTTTTTTGTTATAAAGAAGCTTGTGCCATACTAACCACACTTGTCGATATTGATAGGGCGAACGTTTGCCGTCGTCGTCTTTTGCCGCCTTCTCAACCTCGGGAAAGGCGTGATAAAGGGCAGCATAAGGCAAAAAGGAGTAACCCACCAATGTGTGTAAGAGAGTCAGAATGGCGCCTACCTTTTCTACCATTTGTTCTTCCGGCAGAAACATGAGTGTATCTAACGGAACAAGCTGTCGCGCCAGCTGAATAAAAAAAGGTTGACCGCTGGAAAGCGCATCATAAAGTGCGGGCAATAAAACTTTCTGCAAGATCAGTAGGAGCGAAGAAGACTTCTGGGAAGGGTGACTCTCATACACCTGAATATAGCGCAATGCCCCCACCAGTAAAAGGCAGGTAGCCTCTTCTTCTGGGTGAGTTCTCCCTCGGGTAACAAAGGTCTCTTCGACGGCTTGTATAATAAAATGAGGAACAGCATCATTGCTTTCAATCTCATTGAGCGATACAACCTGCTGAATGGGCAACTCACCGCGCTCAAGCAGCCACCAATAACATCCCCAAAACAAGGCATTAATAAGTTCAGGAGGACGCGCCTCACTCGCTTCAAACAACATAGCCTTATTTTGCGCCATGCGCGCCGCGCTCGCCTGAAAAACGGCTGCTTCGGGCGGAATATTGATAATGACTTTGCTGCATCGGACCACGCTAGCCCAACTCCCTTGCGTCCCTAATCGCTCGAGCCATTGCCCACTATAGTTAGAGCGTAATAAAGCAACAGAGCCTACCCACGCAGGATCGTGTTCTTGCCAGTAATCAAGGAAGGCCCACAACCGCTCTTCAAGGGGAGGACCTTGCTTTTCTATGGACACGGGCAGCGAGAGGCGCACTAGCTGCTTCTCAACCCATTTCTCAGCGGGGTGAACACGCTCATTTAACTCGGACGGAGGTCCCGCGTGCACCAGAGGCGCCAACACATGATTTTTGAAATAACGAAAGAGATTCTGTCGGTCTTTACTTAATCTTGAGAGTAAGGGCAAGTAGGCACTACTTTGTCCCTGAGCCTCGAGGCGCCAGCGATGAAGGATAATAAGGCCCTGAACAAGTTTTTGGGTAAAGGGGCGCGGCCAATGGCCTTCCAGAGCATCACACCACACTTCTTCTGAAAAAGGCGGAAACGTAGCATTGCCTCGATGGTGATAGAAGGCTGCCATAAGCGCCAGAGTGATAAATTTAATGCTGTCTTTGAGTGTTTTTCCCTGTTTAATCAGTGCTCGGTATTGTAAGGGAAGCTCGCGTTGGCTATAGGTCAAACCGATTTGCTGGTAAGGTACCTGCCTTTGAAGGCGACGTTGATAATCTTGCCAAAGCGTCTTCTCGCCAAACAGGCATTGGCTCTGAAGCAACGCCAGTGCCGAGATGCTCTCGTTCTGAAAACCGGCCGTGCATGTTGCCAGTGCCGCTTGCACCAAAGCGGCTAAACCCGTAGGTGTTTGAATGAAGGATGGCATGGGGAATTTTTTGGATATAAAAAGGTGCACCCAATCGCCAGCATCCAGCCCTAATCCTTGACATTCATGCAGCGCTCCGTCCTCTGCGCGTGTCCAATCATCGCCCCAGAAAATAAGCGCTTGGTGCCAACGCTGTAACAGCAATTGGAAGTAAGGGTGCGCACGACAACTCTCTTCTGCCACCAGTAAAAAAGGATCTAAATCAGAATAAGCATGCGCGCTTGACTGAGCGAGCGAGCCTTTGAGGCAAAGCGCAAACGGGCACGGGGCTTCACCGGGAAGATGCGTTAACATCGTCTCAAGCTGATGCGACAGCGCTTGACATACCGCTTGGGAATAATCACGAATAGCAGATGCTATCTGATCTGTACTCGCCGCCGCTGCGCGCTGATAAAGCTTGGTACGCAAGCTCTTTAATACTTCACGTTCGGGCCAGACGCTCCCTGTGTCGTTTTCATCCACCGGAAGGGATGAGAGCTCTACCCCGCTTGGCGCATTCAAGTCAACAGCGAGGGAGGCATTGAGTTGGACAATTTCATAATAGCCAAGAAGTGCATTTAAATCAGAAACAGTCCCTGTCCACGTATTAAGCTCTCGCCACTGAGGCAACGTCAACTGTTTGACGTGAGGGTAAATCGGAAAGTCAAATACAGCAAGTAAGTGAGCTTTTTGCTCGGAAGAGAGGCGATGGACGATGTGGGTGGCATCTAGGTGGTTAAGCACCCACAGCCTCTGGCCATCCAGCACATACGCCCAATAGGTGGCTCCCTCTTGTGGTAGATAAGCAGCGGGGTCAAATCCTTCGCAAGTCCAGGCCTGACAGCGTAGATATTTCAAAAAAAACGGCATCCCTTCCAGCGCATTGATACAATTTTGCGCAAAAGTCTTATCCTCGAGAGCCTCTTGAGCGCGCTCTTGGCTTAGGGTCTTGTCATTAATGGCGTCTCGATGTTGTTGCTGGCTTAACGCAAAATAAGCGCGTAATGCTGAAAAAACGGTGTCTAACAGTTGCCAGGGTGTAGTCTGCTCAGAGAGTTGATGGGCTGCATAACCAGGCTCCAGCTCAGCATCGGCTCTAAACCGGATATCGCCAGGGTCATAGCGCTTGACGAGAATACCCGCGCCCTGTGTGCAAAAAATATTAAGAACTGTTTGAAGTGAGAGGGCATGGCGTTGATAAAAAAGTCTACCTTGCTCTGGCATCCAGGTCGTGATTTTTTTTATCGAAATGACAAAAAAGCCGAGCAACTGCTGCATCCTATCCAAATGCCCTGGTTCTGCCTCGCGAGAACGTAGATGATTAAACAAGCCTTCAAGCTGCACCGTGCACTCCGCGACGTGGCGTTGAAGCACGGCCCTTTGCAAGGCTGGCTCATTGTTTGCTTTATAAGCGCACTTTAACGCTTCCATCGACCAATACAGCGCCTCTTCATCTCGCCGTTCACGCAGTTTCATCTGGGCAAAGTGCTCAAAAAAAATACTTTTCTCTTCTTCAGGCAGGCAACTGATTGCATGCAGAAGATAAGATTCAACAAGGGGAAATTTCCCCTCTTCCAGGAAGGAGCGCAGGTTAAGGGGATTGACCGGGTTATTATCGCGTAAGGGTGAGCCCGTGACAGGTGCACTGCCCTGCGGCGCAGGCGAGCGGATGGCAAAAGAGGTTTTCTCCCATCCCTTCAACAACTCCAGTAACGTGGCGAGAGAAAGTAAAACAGATGCGCTAGGCGGTTGCTGAGGCTGCACCCATTCATTTAAAAAACATGTCCAACAGGCGGCTAAAGAAGCCAACCGATTAATATTAAATGCGTCAGGCCTTTTCAAGGCATCCGTAAGACTCTTAAGTCTTAATTTAAACATGGTATATGCATCCTTCGTACGAGTCACTAGACCATAGCGAATGTTAAATCAAATTGAGCTGATCCAAATCAAGCTCATCGCTCTTTTGCACAGGGGCCTTTTTATCTTCAGGGTCTGGTGAGGGCAACGGCGGCATCAAAATATAGCGACTTTCACCCACGCGAAGTGAGACGCGCAAATCTGCTGGGGGAAGAAGGAGCGGGTATTTATCAAGCAATGGCGCAATAAGAGCCTCATACTCGCGATCCTCTTTTAACACGGGCATATCATAAGCCGTCAAGGTGATCTCTTTCGTCAAGAATACGTGAATCACAGCTTCTCGTAGCACGGGGCTCACCGCAGGATTAACCAGCGACTCAGCTAACGGTGTACGCCCCTCACGGTTAACCAGTGTCGGATCAGCGCCATGTGCTAAGAGTAAGCTAATTAAGGTAGAGTGGCCGTTGAAGGCCGCATTATGAAGCGAGGTATTTTTTTGAAAACGTCCCTGCTCTTGCTGGTTAATCAAGACCTTGGCGCCATTGGCCAGTAGCCAAACAGCTGCTTTCACTTGTCCGAATAACGCCGCGGTATGCAATGCGGTACGTCCATAGGCACACGGCTCAGCTGGTTGAGCAAGGTTAAAGCCCGACCGAGGTACCCCTTGGCGAGTCGTCGATAAAAGCTGTAAGAGCTCCGCCGAATGCCTGTCTGCTTGCGCGGCGCGGTGTATCGGGTAATACCCCTCTTTATCGGGCACATCCACCGAATAATCTAGTTTTAGCAAAGTCTCGACTCGGGTAAGATTACCCTCCTGGCAGGCCTGCGCTAAATAAGAAGGCGGAAGGATAGATTTGAGCTCAGCAATAACTTTTTTTCTATATTTCGCGGCAGAGTCGCGCATTGAAGGGGAGGGCCCGAGGCGCTTTTCTAAAAAATTTTTCAGTCCCTCTGGATTGTTCGTGTCAATAAAAGCGAATGCGGTCTCTTGCTCGGCAGTAAAGGGCGCCGCGTCCCATTTGACATGCCATTCTTTTTTCTGCTGCTGAGGGATATCTCCCAGCG
>JAIELR010000258.1 GCA_019752835.1 Gammaproteobacteria bacterium
ATAAACATTTTAAAGCGAAAAAAATAGTGGCCATTGTCGATAGAAACCTCAATGTGATCGTAAGCGCCTCATAAAAGTTGCTTAAGCGGCTTTCTTATAGATTTTTTCTTGTGCTTCTGCCCAGTCTTGCTCCTAGGTTTTACTGAATCGTGAGGTTCTAATTTGTAAAACCTTATGCGTATCCTCACGGGGCCATTGTATTTTCTTATTATTTTTTTGACTTGTGTTTTCTTTGCTCATCTCTTCACCTCTCTATCAAACGATTTTACTCGCTTAACAGGGTGTCAAACAAATCAGGGCAGGATCAGGAAAGCCGCTTAAGCAACTTTTATGAGGCGCTTACAGATATAATTCGACGTGTTGTTAAAAGAATTGAGATGGGAAATGATGAGATCAATGTTGTGTATAAAGTCAATAAATTGCCTGAGCCTAAAAATAATACTGGTATGCAACATTGTTGTAACGGTATGCTGCGTTCTTAGAGGGCGGCTCTTCAGTAATGGAGAGCGGCTACTCGACAGGCAAGAGAGGCATATACATGCTGAATAAAGAAGAGGGAAGGATTATGACGAGAAAAACCTTCTTTCTGACTTAACGTTTTATAATATTGGTACTCCTCAGCCGCTAGAATTTCCATTAATTCATCTTTAGCTTCGTCAGGATATTGTCGATGATCAGCAGCTCCTGCCAAAATCACAGTGAAGAGAGAATGTTTCTTAAAAGCAGCTTTCCATGCAGGTAAACTATAATCATTACAAGCAATGCCTTGTATGATAAGAGTAGGACGCGTTAAATTCTCCGTTAAAGTCTCAGATTCAAGATAAGAATCGCTGCCTTTATCATATTCAAACACTATATATTCTTCATCACGAACGTGATAATGGTGGGCTAAGGACGAAGGGTTTAAAAGTTTCACGTGAATCAGTATAGGAGCATTTAAATTTTTGGCTAGTTCCAAAACAACTTTATACGTCCAAAACATAGGAATGCAGGTGCAATTGCCATGCAGAAGAGTAAACTCCTGACCTACCATTTTAGAGAGGAGCGAGTTACCAATAGCATGAGCTGTGTTTTGAATAAAGTAAACTGAATACAATGAAAGAAGCTTTCTCAAATGGCTACAAAGTTCATGGGTAAATGTAGAAGATACCTGACCGAAGTGTAATAGTCTCTTGGGAACAAGGTGCCCCTGACGATAAAATGAAATTAACGGGCTTGTATTGTTTTCTCCTCGAGCCAAAGTAAGGAGATATGCTTTAATAATGAAAAGTTCATCAGATGTTAATACAAGATTCAAGTTTTCTTGTTCTAAGGCTTGAGCTAATGAATATTTCTCCCTTGATAATTGGTCTATTTTTTTAGAATTTAATAGAATGTGTATTTTTTTGAAACTATCTAAAAATTTAAATTTTAAGCTCTCCATATCAAGCAGGGAATTTTGCTTGATATGGATTAAACAAATAGCCCGTATTTGGCAAGCATTTTCCCCTACTAAACTATCAAACATTTCTAGGTTATCCTGCTCGAAAGAGGTAATTGCTGCCAAACCAGATTTTACTAAGAAGAAAAAATCTTGTAACTCATTCTTTAAAGTTTTTGTATTTTTTGACTGAGCGTCATACGGCAGCAGTTGACTCAAGCAGTAATTCTTCATCTTTGTTGTCCGTTCTTGAAAAGTTTTCTCTTAAATTATCCTGGGCTCTAATGTAGTGTACTATCCCTGTGATGTCTGCTTAATACATATTATTTTGTGAACCTAGCAACGAATTGGGGCTGTCGCAAGTTTTAATTTATACGCAAAGGCATAAACTATGTAGGCGTCACTAGACTGCGAGGGAGTAGAATTGCTTCGAGACAGGCCGCCTCTCATTTTCTGTCATCATTTGTCCTTTTTTTAACTTGTTGATAGTGTCGCGTTTTTTTGCAAGACCTTTTGGGACTCCGAGTCCGCTAAAAAGAGCAAAAAATTCGCGACAAGTATCGCCTTCAGCGGGAGTGCTCGTGAGCCCTGCGTCCGCTTACCTCTTCGCTGGCGCTCTGAGGTAAGCTAGCACAATGACTCAACGCCGTGTCGGTTCCCTTGTGTTTCGCCTGCGGCTCAATACCCGGACCTACGGCTCCTCACGCTCGTCTCACGTCGTGTGCGACTTCGTATGAAGGCTGTTTATTTCGCATCTTCATGTGTGATGGGTATAGATGATATAGAGCGCGCTATACGTGCACAGAGTATACACGATAAGGCCTGCCCTTGCCTAGCCTGCTCTGGCCCAGATGGTAGAGAAAAAATTGAATAAAGCGATAAAATCTGATACAAATTAAGGGAATACCATTGTCAGACATCGCATTTGCCTTTATTTTTGACAGCATTGGAGAGATTTTTATGGATATACTCCCATCCCCTTTCCGCCCTGGTGAGCGTCTTAAATGGGAGCTGATAGATTGCATGGGTCTATCCGTGGGTGAGGCGGCGCAGCTGCTGGGACTGACTACGCCCTTTTTACAGGAGTTGATAAACGAAAAAGCGCGCATTACGCCGGAGATAGCCCTGCGATTGTCTCGCCTATTAGGAACGAGCATGGATATCTGGATGAGGTTACAAAATGACTATGACGCCAGGGCCAACCCCCATGAGGTCGAGCCCCGTTGAAAAAAGCCAAGGGCGCTGTAAAATCAGCGAGCGGTTATGATTGGGCAAGTTTACTATGGGGAGCTCTATCACAATGATGTCATTTTCTTTCCCGGGTTACCCTCTATGGACTCGTTTGAAGCTACAACTACAACCCTGATGGTCATCGCGGCTCTTCAAACTTTCCAACATGCGTTCAGGAGTATTATATGAGAGTGTTATTATGACGTTAACGAAAATTGAGCTTGTACAATTGTTAATCGAGAAACATGCCTTTTCAAGACGCCAGGCTACATTATTCGTCAGTCAGTTTTTTGAGTTGATGGTACAATCGTTAGAAAAAGGAGAAGAGGTTAAACTCTCGGGATTTGGCAATTTTATCACCCGTGACAAAGTGGCTCGTCCAGGACGCAATCCTAAAACACGAGAAAATATTCCTGTCTCTGCGCGTAGAGTGGTTATTTTCCATGCGGGAAAAACGTTAAAGAAATTGGTTAAACGGGAGTAGTAGCGTCGCATTTTTTTGCAAGGCCTTTTGGGACCCCGAGTCTGCCAAAAGGAGCAAAAAATTTTGAATACCTTGCGTTAGTCGCTGTCGGGAAATAGGCAGTCGTTAAGAAAACAGTATAAAAATATAGATTTTCCAAAAAAATAGAGGATAATGCGCGACAAATCAATAGGGAAAGAAGAATAAAATCATGAGCCTGGATGTGAGCGGTTTTGTAGGGGTTCGGGGTGGACAGATATTACTGGAGATAAAGAGCGATCATCCCCTGCTGAAATTATCGGAAAAATTGCCTTGGGAAGAGATGCTGATGTTGGCACTGCCGGATTTAGAAAGGACGGAAAAGAAACAGTTTTGGCGAGGTCGCCGCTTACAGGTAAGAGTGCATTTAGGGGCGTATATTTTGCAGCAAATGTACGATTTAAGTGATAGGCAAACAGAGCGGTTGATAAGCGACAATGGAGCATTTCAATTTTTTTGTGGGTATGGGCATGTCAAAAACTGGCATGTCCCTGATCATACGAGTTTGGAAAGTTTCCGCTCGAGATTGCTGCCTGAAACGCACCGGACATTGTCGAATTTACTGGTGGTCCAAGCCGTGAAATGTCGGTATGCCAATCCAGCGGAGTTGGATGTTGACTCGACCATTCAGGGCGCGAATATCTCGCCGCCGTCCTCAGGGAATTTGTTATTGAAAGTAGTGAAGATAGCGAAAAAGCTGAGCGGGCCGTTAAATCAATTGAGCTATGTAGTTGAGGGGGCCTGCGGTGAGTTGGTTGAGCGTTATCAAGTCAGTCTTGCAGGGGTAAAAGGGATATTGAGGGAGTGTTTTGAGGCCAAACGACTGAAGAAGTTAAATTATGTAGAAAGTCTCAAACGGTTATGGGTGGAAGTTGCCAAACAAACTATGCCGATAATACAGGGTAGTTATGCGTTGCTGCCCTATGTACAAGAACCGAGATTATGGGGTTTACGTCGTTCACTCGAACAATTGAGCGGGCGTGGTCGGCGGTTGCTGGAAAACGCCTATGCGTATTTGTTTGAGGGAAAAAACAGCGAAGAGCGGATTTACTCATTGAGTAAGGATGCGGTAAGCGCGTTCAACAAAAACAAATTGAATCGCGGTGTGGAATACGGCAGAGCGTATCAACTGGGTCGGATAGGCGGAAACTTTATGTTGGTGGGCGAGTGTGAAACCCTACGCATGCCCGATGCTGCTTCTTTGCCCGCGATGGTCGAGTTACATGCATCGTTGTTTGGCGAAGGGATGCTGGACTCTGTCAGTGTGGATAAGGGCTATTATTCCGCGAAAAATGAAGGTTATTTGCAGGAAAAAGGAGTAAAAGATGTTCATTTACCGAGACCAAACCGCGTATTGACAGCCGCTGCACCGACACAGGACAAGGAAACAAAGCGACGATTACATAATCGCCGAGCGGGGATTGAGCCGTTAATCGGGCATATTAAACAGGGCGGTCAGATGCGAAGGAGCCGTATGAAATCGGATGTCACGACCTTAAGCTCGGGTTATGCTGCTGTGTTTGGCTTCAATCTTCGGCAGCTATTACGGCATGCGACAGGGCAGATCCGTCCAGTCAGCCGCCAGAGTGACGAATTGGCGCTAAAAAGAGGCTAGAAATGCATAAACAGGAGAGGTTTGTGTAAAAGTATTGATTTTCTCGTTTATGAATAAAAAAAATAGTTTTTCAATGGATAACCTGGCTTTTTATTCTGCAAATCTATTTCCCGACAGCGACCGTTAGTCGCTGTCGGGAAATAGGCAGGCGTTAAGAAAACAGTATAAAAATATAGATTTTTCAAAAAAATAGAGGATAATGCGCGATAAATCAATAGGGAAAGAAGAATAAAATCATGAGCCTGGATGTGAGCGGTTTTGTAGGGGTTCGGGGTGGACAGATAT
>JAIELR010000069.1 GCA_019752835.1 Gammaproteobacteria bacterium
GATAGTGCAAGTTCTGCACTAAGCCCACCATCTCATAATAATTTTCAAGATTTATGTTTTTCTGTGAGTAGGCATCTCTTAAATTATCAATCATTTGCGAAGAATTGTGCGCTGTTTGTGCAAGTACCTTACATATTGTTTCCTGATTTTTCTTTAATTCAGCTGCAATAGAAACCATTCTGGCTCTTAGTCCTTCAAAATTCTCATCCTCTTTGAAAATTTCTTTAAAGTCACCATGGTTTAAAACATCAATTAAGGTGCTTACAAAGCGTAGAAAGTTTTTTTCATAAGCAAGTATTTCTTCATACGGAGCACTCATTCCCTTACGCACTTCATAAGAAGGCTCAAAGCAGCCATTTTTTCCAAATTCTTCATCCAACTTTCTTTTCAAAGAGATAAAATGGTCTTCTTTAGGCAAACCGTATTTTTTGTCGGGATGCGCACAGTCCATTAATATTTTCTTTTCTATCTCTTCTGGTTCATCTTGTGGCGTTATGGCTATCTTATCCACCTCAAGGCTCCCATCGTCTGTCACTATCGTATAGATACATTTTGTACCCTTGCTGTTACACTGATAAGATATTTGCCTGATATCATCCTCCGCCGTCAAACGTTTATTAACAAAGACAATTTCCTTTAATTTAGATAACTCTCTTTTCCTTTCTATCCTCTTTTCCCGTTTTTCTTTTTTGTTTAAGCTTTCTTTTTCAGCTGATGTCACGAAATCACTATACACATACAAAGCACCTTCATGAGTTTCCACCATTTTTTCTTTTAATTTTTCTTTAATCTTGTTCTGTATCCTTTGCTCATCATCTTCTGATTGTGCAGGAATACTTATTTTGTATATGCTGCCCTTATGATCAGCAATGGTACAATCGTAAGCAAGATCTGTCTTATTATGCACATAATATATTTGCATAACAGCGCCGTCTTTAGGGGGTACTTTAGAAAAGTGAAACTTATCCAACAAATCGTTTGAACCGCGCTTCATCACTTGGTAATGTAATTTTTCCGCTTCTATATAAAGATATACCGTATCTTGTTTCATAATTTTAGGAATGTCTTGCGGTGAAGAACAAAATTGATACGTATAATAGTAAAATGTCTCATCTTTTAGCGGTGGAATACCTTCGTGCCATAAACCATAGAACATTTTCGACGCATCTACTTTACAATTTTCACCCAAAACATTGTGCGTAGCATCAATTAATTGTCTGACTTCTGGATATACGTTATGGGGATGGATAACTTTTGTCAAAGCTTGTAGATAGGCGAGAGCTTCCTTATGTCCCTTATTTGCAGCGTGATTAAGCAATTCAAAAGCTTTTGCCTCATTTTTCTTGACGCCACGGCCTTCTTGGTACTTCACTCCCAAATAGAATTGTGCTTCGGGATAGTTTTCTGCCACTTTAGCAAGCCATTCCATCGCTTTCTCTTCACTTTTTTCAACACCACAGCCTTCCTCATATTTTTTCCCTAAATCAAATTGTGCTGCTCGATCGCCATTATCCGCTGCTTTAATAAGCCATTCTACTGCTTTTTCAAGATTTTTTGTAATTTCAATTTTGCTCGCATAGGCAGACACACGGAATGGGTCGTAAATTACTGCTAAATAATGTTGTGCGCCGGCATGGTTCTGGTTTGCAGCCTGCAGCAATAAATCTAACCCCGCCTGCGGGGATTCGGTGGTTAGGCACCAGCCAGTCAAATATATTATACCTAACTGATACTGCGCATCCCGATTGCCGCGCTTTCCTCCACTATCTGCAGCCGCTTCCTTATACCAGAAAACTGCCTGTTGAGAGTTCTGCTCAGTTCCATGACCATTACGGTACATGGTTGCTAAATGATATTGCGCCCTTTTATCACCTTGTTCCGCTTTTAAGCGACACTGATTAAACGCTGCTATAGCTTGCTCTTTCGTAACAAGCTCTTTTTTGTTCTGTTGATCTCTTTTCTCTGACTTATCCAAGTTACTCCTTCTTGCCTCATCTGCTTTATATACTTCTGCTGATGGCACTTTTTTCCTACCCATTTTAACGCTTCCTTTTTTAAAGTTTATATTCTTATGCCTGATCATTGAAATAGATTCAAAAATCAAAGCTGCTTTTTATATTCGCCTGCATGCATAAGGCTTTCAACACGAGATAAATTTAAAGTCTATCTTTTGTTGAAGGCCCCTCTTTTCGAGAAAAAGACAATTTTCTCCGCTTATTTATCTGTTATTTCCTTTATATGAAAATTTATTGCTTCCTTTTTCTAAATATTTCTTTAAAATGGCATATTCTAAAAAAACCTTTACATACATCTTTATAACCAAGAGGTAAATCAAGAGAATCTGTGGATCGGGCGCTGCATTATCGATTTCCTGCTGAATAGCTTCAGCATACAAACCAATAGACGAGAGAGGATAAGTTCTAGCACTACAGCCTTCGGGTACATAGATAATCATTTTTTTATTATTCTTTGTTTTATTTAAAAATTTATCGTAGTATACTCTGGCAATATTATCCTTTTCAAGGATTTTGGTCGAATGTTAATTCAAAAATATAGTTTTTAATTTCAAGCAATAGAAAAACACGCCCGCAAGCATACATTAAAGTGTTAGGACTGGAGGGAGATGAATAACAAAAACAACCAAACGATCAGAAATTTAAATGAAATATGTATTTTTTCTTTCTTTTTTTCTTTATTCCCTTTTTTTATCATTTTGTATCAGTTCATCGGTCCATTATATTTTATTTTTTATTTAATCGTAATTCCATATTCTCTGATAATTATTGACTTAATGCCGGCTTTAAACAGCGAATATCCTAAATTTTTTCTAGATTACTTACTGAAATCGTTCATAAATATAATTTTATGAGTTACAATACTCTTCTCTGAAATTCCTTAAATTGGTTTGTTTTCATAAATGACACTCTAATTTCATGTGAATGCTAGATCTTTTTACTTAAATTTTAAAATAACTTAAGCGGAGCAGTATTATGGCAGCAAACCTTCATTTGCCTCAATCATCATGGACTATAGAAAAGATAACCGCCTTGCTTGAGCAGGGAGTGAATATAGATGAAACTGATGAATCGGGTCTCACTCCTCTCAATTGGGCGGCTTGCCATGGCTACCGAGTGCTGGCTATTTCTTTAATTAAGAAAGGAGCGAATGTTAATCATACAGATCATCAAAAGCAAACCCCATTACATTCGGCTGCCTTTTTTGGCCATATAGACATAATAAAAGACTTGCTGGACAATGGCGCAAATGTGGATCCATTAGATAATAGCGGGAGAAGTCCCCTTCACTCAGCAGTCTTCTACGGATATACTAATATAGTTATACTCTTAATCGAGAAAGGTGCCAATATCAACCAGCCAGATAATGAAGGCAAAGGCCCACTCCATCAAGCAGCTTTCTACGGTCACACCGAAACAGCAATAATCTTAATGAAGAAAGGCGCCGATGTGAATCAACTTGATAATGTCAACAAAAATCCGCTACATTTCGCTACCGAAAAAAAAAGAAATGCCAAAATAGTCATCGCTTTGATTAAGCGGGGCGCGAATGTCAATCAACCAGATAATCAAAGGAGAAGCCCGCTTCATTTGGCCTCGCGCCACGGCCATACGGAGATAATGATCCTCTTAATGGATCATGGTGCGAATATAAGTTGTCTTGATGATTGTAATACCACCCCGCTACATTCAGCAGTTTTATCTGGTGAAGTAGACGCCGTCATAGCCTTAATCGAAAGAGATGCAAAGGTCGATCCGCTTAATCTTGAAGGAAAAAGTCCGCTGCATTGGGCTGCTCTCTACGGCTATACTGAGATAGCCTTAGTCCTGATTGAAAATGGCGCTGAAGTGAATCGTATGGATAAAGAAAATAACCAAACACCGCTTCATTTGGCCGCTTTCCATGGCAAAACAGAAACCATCATAACTTTATTTAAAAAAGGCGCCTTCATCAATCAACTTGGAACTGGCGATATAAGCCCGCTCCATTCGGCGAGTCGCCGAATGGCTAATACAGAAGCTGTAAAAGCCTTGATTAGAATTGGCGCGGCAGTCAATCAACCAGACAATACAGGTAAAAGCCCACTTCATTTAGCTGCTGCATACGGCAATACCAATATAGTAATAGCACTCATTGAGGAAAATGCCGAAATAAATTGTGTAGATAACGAATTGGGTGAAACGCCACTCCATTTGGCTGCCTACTTCGGCAAAACAGATACAGTCATTGCCTTAATCGAAAGAGGTGCAAACATCAATGCAATTACTAAAGATGGTGATACGCCATTGCACATAGCTGTTTCTCAACGTCGTATAGCAACCATTCTCGCTTTAATAGATAAAAATGCTGCGATTAATACTGCCAATACAATAGGTGAAACACCACTTTTTTATGCTGTTTATTGCGGCAATATAGACATATTAACCATCTTAATAGATAGCGGTGCAAATATCGAGCACCCAGATAAGGAAGGGAAAAAATTGCTACATTGGGCCACCATCTACAATCGAGTCCAAGTTATAGAAACTTTAGTTGACAAAGGCGCTGATATTAATCAAACCGATAATACGGGTAAAAGCCCACTACATTTTGCTGCTTCCTCCCGTGAAATAGAAATAAAAACTGCCATCGCTTTAATTAATAAAGGTGCAAACATCCATCAGCGCGATCATACAGGAAGAACACCCCTCCATTGGGCAGCCTTTTATGGCAGTGTAACTATTCTAAATTATTTCATTAAAGTGTTAGCTAGCTCAAATATAAAAATTGAAGTCAACCCAATTGATACCGTTGATTCCAACGGCGAAACACCACTATTTAGTGCTATTCGACAAGGCCATATCGATGTCCTAAAGATCTTGTTATGGCATGGAGCTAATACTCGTCACGCTAATCACAACAAAGAAATTCCTGTGGATATAGCCAATCATAAAAAACAAACAGAAATAAGCCGTACATTAAGGCTTTACATGCACATTCAGGATCTTTGGGGTGTATGGGAAATGGAAACT
>JAIELR010000048.1 GCA_019752835.1 Gammaproteobacteria bacterium
TACTTGTCGCGAATTTTTTGCTCCTTTTGGCGGACTCGGAGTCCCAAAAGGTCTTGCAAAAAAACGCGACACTATCATTTTAACCGCTTTGGCAGCGCATCGCAGGCAGCTCGCTGGATCAATGAATAGTATAGAGATTCATGCTTTTGGAAGTTTTTTTCGACTTCCGGATACTTCCAGATTTTTCCGGATTCATGAGAACCGACCATTTTACAGCCCGAGCCTTTCCTGTCTTGAAAACCAGCTCGTAAAAATTGAACTTGTACGACGAAACCTATAGTATGAGGACGGAAGTGTATTTTAATTTGTGTAATTAAGCAGCTTTTTGGTAGATAGCCTTGTTGTTAAGTGGCTCGATTATTACTTTGAGTTGGTGAGCCATGGCTCTTTCTCGATATAAAGAGCCAATCTATTTTCAGTATACACCAAATATTGATTACACAAATTAAAATACACTTCCTTGTATAGCTGACTGCTTGACCTCCCGGTTTTGGATGGTCTCCAATAGAGAGAGGAAAAGCCAGCGAATCGTCTGCCATAATCGCATGCAAAAAATGCTTGACACTATTCCATTGTTTCTCGTAAGATAAACTTAAGCTTTATAATTCACCTACTATTAAATAAATACAATAAGAAATGCTTTTAGAGCAAGCTTTTGCTCATTAACTTATTTCAAGATTAGCGAGAGCGGTTTTTCTCGTTGATGCATTCAGGGGAAGAAAGCGAACTTTCTTATTCTTTAACGGCTTTATTATCAATTCCCCTTATTCGGTGACAAGGATGGAAAGAGATGAAAAAACAAGATAAATCCCCCCTTCCTCAAGGTACGTTTATGACCGCCGATGAAATTCATGTCAGTGGCACCATGACCAATATTCCCAATAAGATTAAATTTTCCAAAGGGATGGGAAAAGAAGCCACCGATGCCCATCGTGAGACCTTAATGAACCGGCTCACAGTAGAAAAAGAAAAACAAGATTTAGGTCTTCCTCATCGTTCTTATATTTCTGCACGAAAGATAAAAGCGGCTGATATGAACAATATTGAAGTTGACATTGAAGCAGTGGAGGAGGAAAGAGAAGAAACGCCGCCAGAGCTATTTCCTTATACTCCCTCTGTCATGGTTAACCCCGGACAAGCGCAGGGTCATTTTGCGCCTCAATCCCTTTTACCCTCCTCCCATTCTATAGAAGTCGAGGGTATTACTTATCAACGAATCGATGAAAAAGTTCACACCATTGAATTGGATTATATCGATTTGGAGTTGGAAGAGGAAGAACGGACAGCTTTGCAGACTGTCATCCAAACGAAAGCGATGTCAATTTTTGGCTACATTAAAGCCTCAGCCATGATAGACGATGATTGTGTCACCGCTTTATCCTTCACGCAAGAGAAAGCTGCTAAAAGATGTCAAGAGCTGATAAAACAAGAAGTGCTTCGCTTAAAAGTAGACGCTTTCAAATTGTCTCTCCCTAAGATTACTCCATCACTGATAGATAACCGCGCCAGCGGTGGAGAGAAAAAGAAAACAGGTGGCAATTTGTTTGATGATGAAGACGAGAGAACGAGTCTAATAAAACAAGGCGATGTGCATGGCCAGATGGTGCAAGTCATTGGTGCGCAATATATTTATACGTCTTCGCCTTCATTCTTGAGTCCGCTCCCGAAAAACAGGCGCATGAATAATACCCGCCAGCCGATTTCGTTAGGAGCCGATGATACTAATTATTTAGTCTCTCCTCTCAATAAGGTGCCGGTTTTAAATCAGCCCCGAGACTTAAGTTCCCCTTTTTCTTTATCTTCAATTTCTTTACCAGGAGCAAGTGACTTGGAAAACATTATCAATCTTGACGGGCAAGGCAACGTAGAAGGGCAGGTGAACACACTTCCGTTGTTAACATTGGCGTTTATTGAGCAACATCAAGGCAATCTTTACGTCCTTTTTCGAGAATTGGTAAAAAAAGGCTATGATTGGCGTACCTTATTAGAGCGGCATTTATTTAATACGCAATTTACCCCTAATGAACGAAAGGAATGCGACCAAGTTGTGCAAACGCTGATTCAAAAGCGCGATGAGCTGGATAAAGTGATTTATAAAGAGGCCATCAAATTGCTGATGAATGACCGAGAGGGGGCAGAAAACTATCAATATAACCGTCTGCCTAAAAACACGGGGCCCAATCACGATGCCACGGGTTATAAATTACAGTATTACGTGTGGCAAGTGGTTAGAACTGAAGGTAACAATGATATTCCACTTTTTACGGTGAGTATTCAAGCGCCTGGGAGCCGGGATTTAACCTCAGATATTGATACCAGTATCCAGGTAGAATGCCATCAAACCGACTGGGTGAACGATGCGATATGGCCGCATACCTTGCCAGAAACATTTTGGCCAGCGCTATTTGCGCCGCTCAGCCACGAGATGGATGTAGGGGCAGCTGCAGAAGCGGCCATTATGGCGTATTTTAACAAAATCAGTTTTGAAGAGTTGGGCTTAACGAGTGCCACCAGCCGGGATTCGAATGTGTATTCGAAGGGATTTTTGCATCCGGATGTGGCGTTAAAGTTCAATCCAGATGCGCTAATTAAGCGAGAGCTGCTACAGTCATTTGAAAAAGAAACGTTTTATACCGAGTATAAACAAAAGAAACAAGTATTAGAATTAGCAGCCAGTCTTTTTTCCTTGCGAGAATACTATCGGGAAAATCAAGCAAAGTGGCAAGAGGAGATAATCGATAAGCTTAGCGCCGATTGGCATGGCACCCCGAATACGATGGAAATGGGGGAGTTAATCGAGCAGGTGGCAGAGCTAGTTGAAGATTTTTATACGTATAAAAATGGCGATAAAGATAAAAAAGGGGCGTTAGCCGCGCAGCTTGAATCAGCCGATTTTTTAGCCAAGCTAGAAGCAATAAGAGGCGCAGAAGGGTTAAAATTACCACTGAGTGCTTCGCTTATCAAACAAGATAATGAGATTTATGCACTGCAACTGCTGTATGCCAAACAGACGTTTGACCTTGCCAGCGTTCGCTTTAACTTAAAACAAGTTGCCAGCCACATCCTGCAAACGTATCAACACTTACAAACGTGCCAAGCAAACTTAGAGACCTGTGATAAAGACATTTTAGAGCTGGAAGCAGGGTTAGCAAATAATCCAGCAGCAGTAATTGAAAAGGCTATAAGAGCAGAAATAAAAACCAAGAAAGAGGAAAGAGTCACCTTCTTTCAAGCCTTACAAAAAGAAGAGAAAGCGTACCGAGAAGGCGTTGCTGCTTTTCTAGAAGCGCATCAAAAACAACAAAAAGCAATCATTATTGCTAACTTATTTGCGCATGAAGGATATGTCAATGACAGTGCGGTTTATCATACGGTGGCCTGGCAACAAAGCCAGGACGTGAGTTTACGCATTGACCGACGTCATGTGGTGTTATGCTCGGTGTTGCAACAAATGGGTTTTCGGCTGTTGCATGCCAAGCAGTATGAAGCGCAACAGATGAATTCGGGTGAAATATTATATCGTACAGCGAAATACGACCAACGGGTGGCGGATATGGTGTGGGGCCCTCGCAAGCAGTGGTTTAATGACCATCCTTATCAAGCAGGGGATAGCTTACTTTCTCGATTAAAAGCGCCTGAGCCTTTAGACAATCGTGTTTTTCATGAAGCGCTTTTCCCGCTGTTAAATCGCAGTCTTGCCTTAATCAAAGAGGTGAAAAAGAAGGCAATTATTCCGGTTTATCAAAAACCCTATGAAGCGTTATTGGTTTGTTTTCGGTATTATGCTCAAGATTTTCGCTCTACCCATGATGAGCTGGTAGATAAATTTGAGGCCTTGCTCTTACCTAGAAATAAAAAACGATATCAGCAGTTTGAGAAATGGTTAAAGAGCGATAAAGAGCATTTACTCAAAGCGGCGATAACGATTTTCAAATTGGCGTTTCAATCGAAGATAGTAGCCAGAAGCAGTGAAGCGCAATTAGTTCGGCCGGAGCAATATGGGTCAGCTAAAGCAATAGCGTGGGGGCATTTGTTTAACTCGCTTCCAGTTCAACAAAAATCGTCTTCCAATAATAATAATGGCGAGCAACAACTGGTCCCCCAGTAAGTTGCCAACCTCTTGATCGAGATACTCAAGATTTAGAGGTTGGTGAAAAAAAACTAAAAGAAGTAGCTAATTTTCCTGAAAAAATAGAACAAGATTCAGAGCCTAAAATAAAAAATGTTATTTTAGGTGAAGAAGATAGTTGTGCAAGAGAAGAGAGACAGTTCATTGATTCTATTTCATCAAATAATGATTATTTTATTGAACACGAAAATAATGCTGAAAATATTCAAGTTTACGAAAACAAAGAAATTATTGAATTAAAATCGTCATATAAACTTTTTAATCGCAAATTATGGAAAGAAAAAATTTATACTAATCTTGAGAGGATTGACTTATCTAAAGAACGCTTAATCGATATGGATGAATGCAAGACAATAAAAACAGACCAAGCAAATATAATAGAGAGTTGGGAAGAATTTCAGGGTATACAAGCTGGTTTATCTTTATTAACATTTGATGATGATAATATCATTATCAATCTATTCAATTCTAATATTGTAATATTTAATTATAAAACAAAAGAGTTAAAAACTTTAGTTGAAAATGTTAATATTGGCGCGTTTGTTTTTTTATCAAAAAAAAATACAATTATTTATTCAGAATTAAATCATAATTATGAATCACGGTTATATTACAAGAATATTTTTAGTGACAGAGTGGAAAAAACCAAGAGTTATAAAGGGAATATTAAGATTTTAATCTCATTAAAAAATAATGATTTTATTAGTGGTGGATATGATGGAGCCATCTATTATTGGGAATCAATGACGATGACGCCAGTTAAATTTGGAAATTCTAGTAGTGCTATTTCTGCTTTAGCCTTGTTTGATTCTGATATTCAGCTATTAGTTAGTAGTCATGCCAATGGGGATATTAAATTATGGTCTGTAGCGAATAAAAGTTTAATTTACTC
>JAIELR010000199.1 GCA_019752835.1 Gammaproteobacteria bacterium
GTGAGAATTATAATTATGCAAAATTTGAAGAAAAAATAAAACATCGATTCTAATCGATAAATTCCCCGATAAACCTTGTGTTATTTCTATACGTGCAATAATTACCAGGGCGCTAGCATCAATTGATATAGGTTTTTTATTTAATCTATTTAATATTGGAATTGGCTTAAATTTATTAATTTACCAAAATAATAATAGCGGCTTTGGTTTTGGATGTTTTATATGGTTAGCCATTTGTGCATTCATAACGATGTTTATAACTGGTTATATTGCTGGTTGCACACTCACAAATTCCCTCATATCTTCCCCTCAAGAATTTGTTCAGAAAGAATGCCTTGCCAAAAATTATGCGGTTGTAATAAGACAGTAAATTGATCCATCAATTTTTCCTGCTCGATAGGGGTAAAAAGTGGAAAAAAATCATAATAAAATTGTCCTTGAGTAAAGAGAGAATGGGTGCGTGTTTTGACCGTATTGACCTTTAATTTCTTATCAAGCCCAATTTCCTCACCTGCTTGTCCTAAAATGACTAACAATCGATAACACAATACAACAATCAACATTAATCGGTCACGTCGCTCTGGCGATTTATAATGAGTCGACTCCATGCCATAACCATAACGTCCATCTTTTAAATCACGAAAATAAGGTTCAATTTTCCAGCGTTTGGCGTAAAGCTTAATGATTGCACTGCCCGGCTCTTTTTTATTCGTCACTAAATACCAAGGAGCTTTCATGCCTTATCCTGCGTCGCGACAAACGTAGGAACAACATAATTTTGCAGCGTGACACCGATATCTCTAAGTGTGGTTATTTTTCCTTTGTCCAAACATTCTGTTGCTTTAAAAGATTCGTTTTTTGTGATAATCGTTGTATTCGATTTGATGCGAATGACATAATAAAATTGCAATTCTTCTGATAAAAATCGCAGAAATTTATGGTCTGAAAACCCTCGATCAGTGAGCACTGTCACCTTAACATTATCAGGCAATATCGCTTTTAAACAACTTAATAATTGATCTTCATAACGTGCGCGATTGTATTTAATTCGCTTGTTTTCAACTGATTTTCACAATAACGGAACAGACAATCCCTTGGGTGAAACGAGATTTAAACTCAGCATCGATTGTTCATCATCAGCGAAGGCACTCCACTCCAATCTAATGCAACAATCACTTCTTTGGAGTCACTAAGCAAGTATTTGGCCCACAAACCTGACAACTCCCAAATGTTCAGTTTTTTGTTACTTAACAATCTATCAATTTGTTTGGTTGCGTGCTTTTTTTCGATGCCTCTTATCTTCGCAAAGCCTTGCCCCATTCGATGTAGTATTAACGATTCACTTTCCAGCAAACCTAATGCAGCATATCCCAGTGACAGACGCTGTTTGGGATGTAAATCCCCACCAAATATTTCTTCAACAATACCTTTAACTTGTATTTTGCCCTCTATCAGCTCCATTTTACTCATCATGCTCCCCAACTTAAAATGAGTATCATGATCTTCTTTTTAATAAAATCAATACCTTTGGATGATTTAGAGGGATCGACAGTACGTGCCAACTCAAAAAATCGCGTTGGTTTTACTGATGATCCCGGACGTCTCAATGTTGCAGCCACACGCTCAAAATTTGCTTATATCGCATTAATCAATGCTCCTACCTTTGAAAACCAACAAACCGATTTTTCTGCGTTAATTGAACATGCAATAAAAATGGGTGTGAACACTTTTTATGAAGAACGCGATTTTATACCAATGAAAAGCGTATCTAAGGTGGGCTTCACCAAAAGCATGCCAGCTATTCATTACTCCCAGCAAGTTCAGGAACCATACTCAAAGAGTTCGGCCAATATATCAAAACAATCTCATATGATTTCTCAGCATGGTATTTACAGCCAACCTCGTCAAAACAAAGCTGAAGGCTATGTTCCTCAAATAAACATAGCCAGTTCACCTAAAATTATTGCTCATACATCCGAAGATGAATTTCCCAGCTTGCCAGTATCTAAGGGAAAAAAAGATGACTTGAGATCCAATGATGCCAATACTTTAAAAGCTAGCAATACACTTTCCACATTCGAACCATCCAAACCTTTGGAGACTAAAAAGCCATTGAGAAAAAAACAAGGACAATTACAAAACAAAAAAATAAATTTTCATTCATTACCAGATGAGCAACCGAAGATAGTGAGAAACAATAATAATAATGCAATTTTTAATAGAAATAATAATTTTTAAGATGTGACCACTTTGGGGAGAGGTCAATTAGGGGTTTCTACTAATTAATGCATTGTACTAAAAGTGGGGGCTTTACATCGCCTTTTTAGGGACTTCAAGATCGAACTTTGGTGAAATTGAGGCACTTTCCTGAACTTCAAAAATAAAAAATTTCTTCCACTCTAATATTTTTTTTTCTTTTATAAGAGCGTCATTCTTTTGTTGCGGAGAATCCCTATGAATAATTGGATATGCTTGAAGAAGTTTTTTCACTTCCAGATGCGTGGCTACCTCATAGGCCATTTTTTTATTTCCGCTTTCTTCGGTTATATGGGGCTCAGAACCTAATTTCAATAAATAGTTCACTATTTCAAAATTATTGTTCCGCGCTGCACTATATAAAGCTGTAAAAGGACTAAAGGTTGTATGATTAGTATAGTAGTAATAATATATGCTACATGCATTTACATTAGCACCCGCATTAATTAAATACTTTACCATTTTAAAATTATTTTTTAATGCGGCACAACCGAGAGCCGTAGTAAAATCGATACCATTATTATAAGATAGATTAATATCAGCACCTTTTTTTAATAAATATCCTACCATTTCGAAGTTATTATTTTTTACAACATTACATAAGGCTGTAGGGGTAAATTGATTGTATGCATTTACATTGGCCCCTTTAGTGATTAAATATTTTACCATTTCAAAATGATTTTCTATTACGGCACGTGCGACTAGAGGAGTTGTGAATGAACCTTTAGCATTTTGATAGCATGGATTAATATCTGCGCCTTCTTTCAATAAATATTCTACCATTTCAAAATTATTATTTTTTACAGCACCATACAAAGGGCTCTCATAACGATTATGTTTGTTATATGCATTTACATCGGCTCCTAAACTGACTAAGTATTTCACCACCTCAAAGTTATTTTCCCTTGCGGCGAACGCAAGAGGAGTTTCAGAAGCACCAGTATCATCTTGATAGCATTGATTGATATTACCAACTATATTAAGAAGATATTTCACCATATCAAGATTTTTATGGCGTATAGCTGAATTAATGAGCGAGATTGCATTGTGTAACTTGTTAGCATAGACGTTTAGACCTGCAGTAACTAAGTATACCGCCATTGCGAAGTTATTGCAGCGAACGGCTTTATGCAACGTTGTCTCATTACGGCTATCTTTTACGTTTAGATCTCCCCCCATCATAATCAAGTAGTTTACTACCTCTAAATTATTTTCCATTACAGCACGGTGAATAGGATAAGAATCTTTATAGCCTCTATTGACATCAGCACCTGCACTTACTAAGTATTTTATCATGTCCAAATCCTTATACTCATCTATAGCACGAATAAGAACTGCACTTAGATAATCATCGAGGATTACATTAAGTTTTTTACCCCATTCAACAAAAAATTGTATCAGTTTAAAGTTATTTTTTTTTGCAACTTCAAAAAAGATGGTAGAACCAGAAATATTGACTGTATTAACATCAGCGCCTGCGATAACTAGGTATTTTGCCATCTTGAAGTTATTATTTTTTATAGCATAATGAAGCGCTGTAGGATAATGAGCATTAGAATCTCATTCGGGTTGCAGTATGCATTAATATCAGCGTCTGCGTTAACCAAGCATTTTACCATGTCCATGTTATTATTTTGGGCAGCATAATGAAGTGCTGTTTTTCCACGATGATGAGAAATGGAATTAGGATTAGCTCCATCGGTGAGTAAAAACTTTACTATCTCTAACTCGTTTAGTTTTGCAGCAATCTGCAGAAGGGTATAGGAGTACTCATAGTTGCCTATAACACCTATCACGTTGATTGTTGAATCTATGCCCTTTGTTACATCGAACTTCGCTATCAAAGATATTAATCGAGACATGGCTTCCATGTCTCTCTTGCATATCAGCGATTCAATTAACTTGATGCTGTGACGCTCATTAGTTATTATGGATTTAAAAGTTTCTATATCCCCATTGAGCATTGCTGCCTCGAAATCTCTCTCGAATTCTTCTCTCATCAAACTTATCAAATTTTGGAAATTCTTCATTTCAACACCTCTGTTCTGGTTCTGTGGAAAATTTAATTAATTCGTAAAAATATAAATCCTATAGACAAAATTAGCCTGCAATGGTGTAAAATTGTTCCCAAACAGGCATGTTCTCAGTGGCTATCATCATCTGTCTTTTTTTCAAAATATATTGTACGCAGAAAGCCTTAATCATACCATTCCAAGCGCAACGAAAAGAGGCATTATCTCAAATTCTATGATAGACTTTTTCTTTCATTAAAAGGAGTTACTGTACTATGGCTGATATTTTAAAAAGTCTCTGGTTGATGCCTACCCTGCGTGGGATACTCGCGGTGTTACTGGGCATCGTTCTTTTTGCCTATCCGGGCGTATCGTTGGTTTTAATGCTGACCTTCTTTGGTGCGTTTGTGATGGTTTCAGGGATAGTGACCCTCATTGTTGCTTTTATGCGCCGTCGCTATGATCTGATTTGGCGGAGCTATGTGACCGATGGTATTGTTAATCTGGTTATAGGTCTTATCGTTTTTTTATGGCCCGCGATGACTAGCTTAGTGCTTGTCTATATTATCGCTACCTGGGCATTAATCACCGGTATTGTTCAATTGGTCAATGCCATTTCGCTGCGTGAGTTTTTCCCCAAGCTTTGGTTGAGCGTCATCATGAGCGTATTATTGATTGTGTTTGCCCTGGCTATTTTCATTCATCCAGGCGCAGGGGCT
>JAIELR010000037.1 GCA_019752835.1 Gammaproteobacteria bacterium
ATATTAACTACCTTAAAGAAAATCAGGTTGTCGTTGCTGTCACTGCTTCGACGGGCATTGCGGCAACCCATCTACAAGGTAAAACGATACACTCCTGGTCCGGAATAGGTACACGGGATCATCTCACTCAAAAAGATTTCGAAAAATTACAGACCACCCCGCACATCAAACGTAATTATAAAAACACAAAAGTGTTGATTATCGATGAAATTTCCATGTTACATAAACACCAGCTTGATATGGTAGATGCTATTGCTCGCCATCTCCTTGATTCTGAAGAAATTTTTGGTAATATTCAAGTTGTTGTTTGCGGTGACTTTTTTCAATTGCCGCCCGTATCCTCAGCCCCTTTGAGTGAAGAAAAGCAATTCGCTTTTGAAGCTTCTTCTTGGGAAAAGGGAGGATTTCATGTCTGCTATCTGCACGAACAACATCGTCAAGCCAATGATCCCTTACATGCCATTTTAAATGATATACGTAAAGGTACCGCCGGTGAACAGACAAAAGTTCCACTGCGTACTCGTTACAAAAAAGAGCCTGATGGTGCTACCAAAGCAACAAAATTATACTCACGCAATATGAATGTGGATGCCATCAATGAGGCTGAACTGGCAATGCTTTCTGGTCAAGAAAAAATATTTACGATGGCCACTGAAGGGCCTACTGCGCTCACGGACGCGCTTAAAAAGAGCTGCCTTGCACTAGAGCAATTAAAGCTAAAAATAGGTACTGAAGTGATGTTCATTAAGAATCACATGTTGGGCAATTATGTGAATGGGACTCGAAGTGTGGTAGTAGGCTTTGATAAAAATGAGGGCTGGCCTGTCGTTAAAACGTACGATCAGCAAATCATTGTGGGTTATCCCGAGGAATGGAAATATGAAGAAAATGGAATTGTGCGTGCGACTATTACGCAAGTTCCCCTTCGGTTGGCATGGGCGATCACTATTCATAAAAGCCAGGGAATGACATTAGATGCTGCCGAAATAGATTTAAGTGATGCTTTTGAGCCGGGTATGGGATATGTGGCGTTATCAAGAGTACGCCGTTTAAATGGCTTAAAACTCATGGGCCTCAATGAAATGGCATTAAAAGTGCATCCTAAGATTCTTAAACACGATCAGATATTCCAAGAAAATTCTGCTGCGGTTATTAAGGAATTGCAAGCTTTAACTGACAATGAAATAGCCCAATGTCACAAAGACACCCTCATAAAACGTTTTGGCGGTGGTAAAACCAAAACAACGGGTAAAGCTAAAACGAAGCCGACAAAAAAAGAGACGACCCCGACTCACTTGGTGACCTTGGGATTGTTAAAGGAAGGCTTATCCATTGAGTCGATTGCTGCTCAACGCGCTCTTTCATTTGGCACGGTACTGACTCATCTTGAAAAACTCAAAGGTTTAAAAAAGATTGAGCATTCTGATATTGAACATCTAAAAGATAACCTTCTGAAAAAAGATTTTGATATTATTTTTGATGAGTTCAAAAAATCTGACGATGGAAAACTAAAGTCTATTTACGATCAACTGAATGGCAAATATTCTTATGCCAATATTCAAATTGTAAGATTGTTTGTACATTAAGCGATTTCCATCAGAATTCGTCATATGACTTAATATTTTGCTCTGTGCTGGACAGAGAATATTTGGCAGCTATTCGCCATGTCAATTGGGGCGCATACAATTGTGATGATCAAGATGGGAGCGAACCAAGAAAAAAATTACTAAATTTTCGTAAGCATGAAGAACCATTATTTGGCTTATTTCCACATAATGAGCAACTTTCATCGGCCTATTCTGCTTTGGAAGATGGGATTGAATGTATTAATGATCGCATGGGTGACTTTGATATTTATATTTGTTATCCGAAATAGCGCAGATCAAAGCGGCTCTCGAGCACAAGAGCCACTTATTTATGCCTCCTTTATTATCGTGGTACTGGAGTTGTGACGGGAGCCTCATCCCTTTCAGCAGCCTCCTCTCTGGCTCTTGCTAAATTCTCATCTGCGTCCCTCGCAACAGGGACCTGCTCTGATTGAATAATACTATCTGTTGAAAATAGCGAATAAATTGAACGTTCCATTTTTTTCTCCTAACTGAGTTGTGTTAATTAAAATCATGTTTAAGAGATATTCTTAAACACAAAATCAGTTTAATGGGGATGGAAGGAGAAAATTAGCGTATAAATTGCGACGCGGACTTGTTACCCCCTAAAATTTCCTATACGTAGACGATACGGATGTAAAATTTTTAAAAACAGGCTAAAATGTGGCAATAGATGTGCCTATATGGCATGCATGGTCACGACCCTTAATAAATAAAAAGGTATGTATTATGAGAACTCTTCGCAGACCCTGGGATGCTGTCAGCTAGCAAGTTGACAGCTAATTATTCATTTAATCTTTAATGGCTGTTTTTCGAGCTAGCATCTTTTTTTAAATAATGGGATGGTAGCAACAGTGTGCTGTTTTTTATATTATAAGCACATTTTTTCTTATGATTGCTGCTGTCCTTGTAAAAAATCAAGAGGACAGAAAAACATGCGTAGCCAACCTCATGCATCATTAAAGAAATGTACAGTAACCAATTATCGTCTGCAACTGGGGAAAGAGTTTAATAACCAATATTTAACGAAGCGAGAAATGGAGGTGCTTAAATGTGTAGTATTAGGGTATACTGCAAAAAAAATTGGGCAATATTTGCATATTTCGTTTCGTACTGTCGAGGTTTACATTGAGACTATCAAGCTAAAGTTAAAATGTTCCTCTAAAGGAGATATTGCTCGGATAACCATCACCAGTGGTTTGATTCATCAATTAGAGTTACTGTAAACTGAATTTGAGAGGTAGAAATACCTCTCAAACTCCATTGCGAATATCACTTTTAAGAACATCATATGAGCCCCTCATTACCACACGCCTCTAATAAAACTGCCACCTTACTGATTGCTATCTCTGCCGCGCTCTATGGGCTATTAGCATTTTTTGGTACGAAATTGATTCATGCCCATCTTTCAGTTGAAAATATGCTTTTTTGGCGTTTTATAGTTGCGAGTGCCTGGATGGTGGGATATTCCTTATTCCAAAATAAAAAAAGAGGCTTAAAAGTCACGCCCACAAGTCGTGATGTATTGTTCATTTTTTTACTCGGTGGGCTTTGCTATAGCGGCAGCTCTGGTTTTTATTTTGTGGCCACCCACTATATGGGCACGGGCTTGGCCATGGTTATTTTTTTCTCCTACCCTGTGATTGTTGCATTCTTTGCCTTGCTGATGGATCGCGCCTCCCTAAACTGGTCATTGATTATAGCCTTGATGATCATGCTTATCGGTCTCTGGCTATTGCGAGGTCAAAACACCCACACCCTCAGTATACTGGGTGTTATGTACGCCATATTAGCCTCGCTGTCTTATGCGATATACGTCTTTGGCACGCGCTGGCGAGCTAGCACCATGGGTTCCGACATATCCACCATTATCGTTTGCCTCGGCTGTGCCACCACTTTTTTAATATTGACCTTAATCAATCACTCATTTGCAGTACCTCAGGGCTGGCATGATTGGTTCTATGTGTTTGCACTGAGCATTCTTACCACCGCCATTCCTATACAACTGATGCTTGAGGGATTAAAACGGGTCAGCGCATTGCGCGCATCGGTATTATCTTCATTGGAGCCATTGGTAACTGTCGCTATGGGGATTGGCTTTTTAAATGAAACCATTTCAGTGATACAAGCTGTGGGTTGTTTCCTCATTTTATTCAGCGCCTTAGCTATTCAACTCCAAGGATTGCAGTTAAAGTTTCGCGCGTCCGCGGATAATTAACATTATAAACAAAAATGAAACAATATGTTTTTATTTTGTTATATTGTTTTAAAAATAGCCGGGCTGTAATATTTCGCAATCTTGGCTAATGAATGAGAATGCGAGTGAATAGATCCCCAGATATAAGCAATACTATCAATGATAAACCTCGATTTGGTTTATGGTACTTTTTCAAGTCTTATTGGGCCAACACACCGAGAGCGCGCAATATTTTACTGGTCGTTTTAATGGCAGCAACGGGAGCATTACAAATATTTTCATTGGTAGCTATCAATGACTGGCAGAATATCTTTTTTGACGCGCTGCAAGCCTATGAAACATCAAAAGTAGCCATGCTGGTTCTTGCGTTTGTTGTGATAAGTTTAATTATATCAGGCGGATTTGCACTTAATAATTATTTTGCTGGGCTTTTTAGCTTGAAATGGCGAATTCATTTAACCAAACAGATTAAACAACAATGGCTGAGTCATAGTCATTATGATAGATTGCAACAACAGGCAAACATTGATAATCCTGAGCAACGTATCAGTGATGATCTCAATTTGTTACCGCAGCTTACGATTATAATAGCCAACCAAGTATTTCAATCCGTAATAACTCTAGGAGCCTTCAGTTTTCAACTCTGGACCCTTTCGAAACAATGGGACATAAAGCTAAATGGCCAAATGGTTCATTTTCCTGGGATTTATTTATGGGCAACTCTCTTTTATTCGCTTTTTTTCAATCTTGTTATCTTTAAATTTGGGCATAATTTAATTAATTTAAATTATTTTAACCAAAAATTAACGGCTAATTTTCGTTATATTATGTCATTGATCCGTGAACACAGCCGCAAAATCGTCTTGCAACAATTTGCCCCTTATCATGAAGAAAAAACAACAGCCGATTTTTCATCAATAGTGAAAAATTCACTAGCAATTTTACGCCTCGATCGATTGATTGCATTTGTTCGCCAATATTGCATGAATTCCGCCGGTATGACAATCCAACTGGTTGCGCTACCTGCTTATTTCAATAATCATCTCCAAATTGGTTACTTGATGCAAACAGGTGGGGCCGCATTTTATTTCATTAATGCATTGGCTGTATTAATCCT
>JAIELR010000204.1 GCA_019752835.1 Gammaproteobacteria bacterium
AAAGCACGGAATCATTGCTTATTCATCCAACTATGCGCTTTATGCCGACATGAGCAATCGCGTCATGAGCATTTTAGGTATGTTCAGCCCAGAGCAGGAAATCTACTCGATTGATGAATGCTTTCTTGATTTCACCGGATTCAAAAGACACAGTCATACCGGTTATGGGCAGAAAATCCGGCAGCATATCAAGCAATGGACGGGATTGCCGGTGTGTGTTGGCATAGGCCCGACCAAAACACTGGCTAAACTCGCTAACCACATAGCCAAGAAGAATCTTGAGTTCAACGGGGTGTGCGATCTCAATAGCCTGTCACTCGAACAGCAAGCGGATTGGTTTCAACGAATCGAAGTCGGGGAAATCTGGGGTATCGGCAGACGGCTAGCACCCAAATTGCACGAATTCGGCATCAAAACCGTGTGGGATCTGAAAACAGCGTCGCCCTCGCAACTGCGTGCCCGTTTCTCGGTCGTGATGGAAAAGATCATTCGTGAGATCAATGGTACGGCCTGTATTGAACTGGAAGAAATCAATCCACCGAAAAAACAGATCGTCAGTTCCCGCTCATTCGGCATTCCGGTATCCGATCTGGCCAGCTTGGAAGAATCTGTGTCGCTCTATATCAGCCGTGCAGCAGAAAAGCTGCGAAAACAACAATCGTATGCCGGATCGGTGCACGTCAGCATCCGCACCAGCCCATTCAATGAAAAAGAGCCGTATTACGCCAACGGTATGACGATTGCGCTGCCAAGACAGACGAATGATTCGAGATTGCTGACCAAGGTTGCTTTATGGGGATTACGCAGAATTTACCGCCGTGGCTATAAATATCAGAAAGCGGGGGTAATGCTATCTGAACTGGTGCCAAGGCAATACCGGCAAATGGATCTCTTTGGCACGATATCCGCAGCAGATACACAATCCAGCAAATTGATGAGCGTCATGGATCAGATCAATGCCCGTATGGGTAGGGGAGTGATTAAACTTGCATCCGAAGGATTTAAACAACCGTGGAAAATGAAGCAAGGCAACAAAAGCCCTAACTATACGACGAATTGGGATGAATTGATTTGTGTAACAAAATAAATTAGCGGTGTTTACTTCAATCAGCGTCAATTCTTACCGTTCTTAACCTGCTTCTTTCCGAATAAATTCGCTATGAATGATAGAGCGGTAAAAATTGCCTTCACACTCGCACTCATCGGTGGTGCTGTCTTATGGCAGGCAACGGCAACGATAAGCGGTAAAACCGAAGCCTGGGATGCTCCATCCTACTGGTCTGTGACATATCCGCTTTCGATTTTGCTTGCGGGCTGCTTCGGCTACCAGTTTCCTGAAAAACCGTGGCGCTGGGGATTCTCTATCATGTTTGGGCAGGCTGGGATGATGATGCTATTCAGTTCCAGTTTTGGTTTATTACCGCTAGGATTGATCCTGTTTGGCCTGCTTGGATTACCTGCTGCTGCATTTGCACAAATAGTTGCCAGAATCCGTTTGTTCGTTCAGAAAATATGAATGTTGGATTGCGCATTGATTCCCCGGAATCCGGCCCTTCGCCAACCAGTATTTGGCATCATGTAATCCCACGTGCACTTCTGTTGATTTCGCTATTACTGTTAACGGGATGCTTCACAGATGCCGCGACACGTATAGCTTATGATATTGAGAACGCAGAAAAGCACGTTGATCGAGCAGACAACGCGAAATTTATCCTGGCGCATCACATACCCCATCGAAGAAAGGGGAATGTGAACACAATTACACAGTACAACTGGATAAAGTAGGGGCATTGATCATTTGGTGCAAGGATGAAAAGAACAATCGAACATTATCCAGCCATAGCACCAACTATCACAGCCGTTTCGTTGAAACTCCAGATACCTACATTTTGGAAAAGAATGCGAGAGAAACCCTGTTTATTGAACTTGAAAGACGCAATGGCCGGGTTGTGATTGCCGATGTGAAATAAGAAAAATCAGCAGGGTATTGATTACTACAGGTAAAGATAATTCTTGTTGCTGCAAATTCTTAGCTAAAGAAAATATGAGACTTGCTGAGACAGAGAGTAAATCCTTATTGAAAAAAGCCCCGATATAACCGATAGAACATTGCTCTGAATATTTCCAACTAACAGATTCAGGTTTGTAGATATCATGCGATTCCTCATTTTTGTTACTTTGCTATTTTCTCCAGCCGCTTACGCAGAGAACGGGTATAACCGAATCCTTGCAGGTATGACGCCCAATAGCATTACAATTATCGGTGAAACCCATAAAAAACCGGAAGCCATTGAGTATTTCCAGTCATTGATAACCAGTTATTTGCAACAGAGTAAATGTTTAACCATCGCCTTGGAGATTGTCAGCAGCCAGCAATCGTTGCTTGATGGAATGACAGGATTCTATAATTTGTCGACATTCTTAATTTCTTAAACAATCGTTGTGTTTCTGTATTTCAGTTAATTTATTCAACATTGCCTGGAAAAACAGATGATCAATGGCTGATGCGATCTTGATATCGGTTGCTATTGCCTTGCCTACTGTCTAAACCAATAAGATAAAAGTTTTTACAACGCCAAGCTAAACATCAAAATATCCATACAATTTTAAATTATCATATATAATTTAGCTAAATTATATAAAAAATTGGGCACTTCGGAATAGAAAATGAATGAAAATTTAATTTACAATCACATAAAGAAGGCCTTGGCGGAAGCGCCGCGTAATCAATACACAGCAGAGTTGCATCTACAAATGATTAAATACGCCGATGGGCTTAAACACATCACAGCTAAAGAATTCTGCGAAGGAGTTGGTCTTCGCCAAAGCTTTGGTACCGAATTTAGCAAGATGCGTAATCTTACACAGCGCTTAAAGGCAGCAGGCCTAAATACTGACCTGCTTTAATGGAATACACGTATATAACGTAACGGAATTACTCTCTAAATGGCTAAAAAAACGAACTTTACTCTTTCTTTGTGGCAGGTTGCGACGAACTGCGCGGCGGTATGGATACTAGCCAGTACAAAATTGCGTGTTGACGCTGCTATTTAGAAATACGTGATCGACAAGTACAAGAGCAATCCTTGCGGTATGATCGTCGTGACAACCGGCGTCAACTTCGAAGACATGGTCGACCGTTTGTCCAATCTGGACGGTATTTTTGAAGGGTTCGATTTATCTACCAACTGTACTGATGGGGATGAATTGTTGAGTGATGCTTACGAATGCCTGATGAGCCACTTCGCGACGGAATCCTGTAAATCTAAAGGTCAGATTTATATCCAGGCAGAAGTTTCGCGCATTCTATCTAAAGTGATTGGCATCAGTCAGGATACGTCACAAGACGCTACCGTTTACGACCCTACCTTGTGGCTCAGGTTCGTTATTATTAAAAGCCAGCGACGAAGCACCCCGTGGAGTGGTTATCTTCGGTCAGGAAATGGATAACGCCACCAGCACGTTGGTACGAATGAATATGATTCTGCATAACAACGCCACTGCCAAATCAAACAAAGCATGATGCAGGAATTGCTGACTGGGAAAACTTGATTGATAAAGCCTAAGCCAAGCTTGTCTGCAAACGATAGAAAGGAATGTGCCAATGGGTAATGAGGTATTTTCAAATGGTAGCCGCTGGTTGAAAGCGGATTTTCATCTGCATACTCGCGCCGACAAGGAGTTTAGCTATGCAGGTGAAGAGAATAGTTATGCGAACGATTATGTCGATGCGTTAGTGGATGCGGGCATTCAGCTTGGCGTGATTACCAATCACAATAAATTCGATCTGGACGAATTTAAGAATCTTAGAAGAAAGGCGCGCAAAGCGGGCGTTGGTTTATTGCCCGGCGTCGAGTTGTCAATAAAAGACGGTCAGGCCGGTGTGCATACGCTGGTGGTGTTTTCCGATGAGTGGATATGCAACAAGGAACAAGCAAACTATATCCAAAGTTTTTTAAGCGTTACGTTTGCCGGACAAGCTAATTTTGAGCAGGAAAACGCATCTTCCAATCACAGCATTGTGGATACCATTCGAGAGCTGGACAAGTTCCACAAAGACTATTTCTTGATCTTTGCTCATGTTGAAGCTCCTAAGGGATTATGGAGCGAGTTGAAACCAGGACGGATTAACGAGCTATTTGAAAACGAGACCGTACGGCGCAGAGTGGCCGGTTTTCAAAAAGTGCGAACCTATGATGAGCGGATAAAAATTCAGCAAGCATTGGGTAATCTTTATCCTGCCGAAGTTGAAGGTTGCGATGCCAAGCAGTTCACTGATATGGCTGCCAGAAAGGAAGCTTGTTACTTAAAACTTGGCGATTACAGTTTTGAAGCAGTTAAGTTTGCTTTGCAGGACTACGATAACCGAGTGTGTAATGAACTGCCAAAATATGGTCACTCGTATATTACTAAAATTAGTTTTGAAGGTGCTGGGGCGTTAGGTGGGGCTGAAATTTGCCTATCGCCCGAACTGAATACCTTGATTGGCATTAGAGGCAGCGGTAAGTCGTCGGTGCTGGAGGGTATTCGCTACGCGCTTAGTATTCCATTTGGCGAAAAAGCCTCTGATGTTGAATACAAAGAAGGCTTGGTTAAGCATTTGCTACGCAGTGGCGGCAAGATCACCATTGATGCCGTGGATCGTCGTGGTCAGCCTTATCAAATTCGCCGAATTTTAAACGAGCGCCCCGATGTTTATGTAAACGAGCAATTACAGCCGGGGGTTTCGATTCGCGAAACGGTTTTGCATAAACCGATCTATTTTGGACAGAAAGATCTTTCAAGCACTGGCGCCGGATTTGAAAAAGATTTAATTGAAAAATTGGTGGGAGAGGCATTAGCGCCTGTTAGGCAAAAAATTGAATCCGGACGCCAGTCTGTGCGTGATGCAATTGTTCAGATTAAACGGCTCAATCGTG
>JAIELR010000205.1 GCA_019752835.1 Gammaproteobacteria bacterium
CCACTTTGTTGGTTACTTCGATGGTTGAGCCGGGCGGCGTTTGGATAATCGCATAAATCATGCCTTGGTCTTCGCCGGGAATAAAGCCGGAAGGCAAGATTCTACTGACCATGAAAATACCGAAGGAAAACACGGCCAATATCAAAAGCGTGACAATGCGCCGGGCGACCATGATGTTCATCAACTGGATGTAACGCGCGGTGACTTTTTCAAAAATAAAATTGAAACCATTGATGAAAAGGCTGATGGGATCTTTTCGTTTCGGCTGACCATGAGTATTTTTAAGAATCATGGCACACAATACCGGAGCAAGCGATAGCGCCACAATTGCTGAAATAATGATCGACGATGCCATAGTGATAGAGAATTCTCGATAAAACACCCCAACCGGTCCTGGCATAAATGCAATAGGGATGAACACCGATACCATGACCAGCGTAATCGCTACAATGGCGCCGCCGATTTCTCCCAATACTTTTCGAGAAGCTTCATAAGGGCTGCAATGCTCATCGGCCATTTTTGCATGCACAGCTTCCACTACCACAATGGCATCATCGACCACAATACCAATAGCCAGCACTAAAGCAAACAAGGTGATAAGATTGATAGAAAGCCCGAACGCGGACATAACGGCGAATGCTCCAACCAGCGAAACCGGTACCGCGAGGATGGGAATCAAAGTAGAACGCCAGTCGCCAAGAAAAATAAAAACCACCAGAGAAACCAGTATGAAGGCTTCTACCAAGGTGTGTAACACCTGTTCGATGGACGCCTCGACGAAACGCGACACATCATAGTTGATTGCGTAGTCCATACCCTCCGGGAAGGATTTTTTCAATTCTTCCAGTTTTGCCTTCGTTTCCGCTATAACTGTTTGCGCGTTAGTGTTGTAATTTTGCTTAAGCACGATAGACGCAGAAGGGTATCCGTCTTTGTCAGAGTAGATATTGTAAGACGAACTATTCAGGTCGACCTCAGCTATATCTTTTAAGCGTAGAATCTTGCCTTCCGAAGAGGCCCGGATAATAATGTCTTCGTATTCTTCCGGCTTATTGAAACGCCCTTTATAGACCAGCACATACTCCTTGGACTCGGCGGCTTTGCCTGTACTTTGCCCGAGACGACCGGGACGTCCGATGATGCTTTGTTCTCCCAGGGCTTTCATCACATCGTCTACCGAGACATGATAGACTCGCATTCGTTCCGGGTTCAGCCAAATGCGCATCGCATATTGGCGAGCACCCAGTATGTTCGCTTGGGCGATTCCCCTAATGCGCTGAATCTCTGGAATAACATTGACGAAGGCGTAATTATATAAAAGTTTCTGATCAGCATTTTTGTCCGTGCTGAAGAGATTGACATACATAAGCATGCTGGGCTGGACGAAGTTCACTATCACGCCTTCCAAGTTCGTCAGTGCTGGCAGTCGGCTCGTCATCTGATCCACACGCGCCTTCACGTTGACCATCGCAATATTGGGATCAACGCCTTGATCGAAATACACTTGAATGGTCGCTTCGCCGGCGCTGGTTGCATCCGAAGTGATGTACCTCATGCCGGGCACGCCATTGATAGCACGCTCTAAGAGGATCAAAGACGATTTCACCAATACATCGGCACTGGCACCGGGAAATGATACCGAAACCGTGACCCGAGGCGGTGCAATATCTGGAAACTGGGCAACTGGCAATGATTTCATCGCCAATAAGCCCATAAATAAGAACATCAGTGATAACACAATCGCCATCACTGGTCTTTTAAGAAAGACACTAAACATGGCTTAATCCTTAAACTAAACAGTTATTCGGTATACAACTCTAACTCCGGGACAATCTCTTCGGGCGGTCTTAAATTGATACTCACTTTGTCTCCAGGACTAACTCTTCGTATACCTTCAAGCAACACCCTGTCGCTTTCATTAAGGCCGTCTTTAATAAGAAACAGTTTTGTCATCTCGGCCGCTATATGGATAAGCCTTTGCTCCAGCTTTTCTTCTTCATTGATGACGTAGACATAGTTTTTATCCATGATTTCGAACACCGCTTTCTGCGGAATAATTAGGGCATTTGGATAATGCTTGGTCAATAGGATGGTTCCTGTCTCCTCATGTCTGAGAAGTTTGTCCGGGTTAGGAAATAAGGCACGAAATTGAATAGTGCCGAAATTGCTATCAAAATCACCTATAATCGTCTCAATGATACCCTTGTGATCATAAATCTTGCCGTTTGCCATTTTTAGTTGTACTGTTTCACCAATTTTGTCGCCTTCTTCCATTTTAAAATTCAGGTAGTCTGCTTCTGGAACGTTGAAATAGACCCACAATTGTCTGATATCAGATAGTTTCGTCAGCAACTCGCCTTCATCGAGAAGACTGCCGATCCTGGCATAAAAAGGACCCATAATTCCATCAAAAGGTGCTCTGATATCGGTAAAACCCAAGCGGGTTTGCGTTAACCTCACCCTTGCATGAGCCTTATCTAGTTTTGCTTTTGCCAAAGCAAGCTCATTGGGCGATACGATATTCTCATCAGCCAAACCTTTGGTATTAAGGTATTCAATATTTGCAGATTGCGCTTCGGCTTTCGCTTTTTGGTATTCTGCCTCATAAACTTTGGGCATAATTTTAAACATGGGCTGTCCTGCTTTTATCCACTGCCCTTCATCCACAAAAATACTCTCTAAGTAGCCCTTTTCCAAAGCGCGGAGTTCAATATGCATAATGGCTTTAATCAGACCGACATAGGGCCATGGTAAAGAAACGTCTTTACGGAACGGTGTCGTTGCCTCAAATTTTGGCAGCTCATGATGCGTTTCAGTTTCTTTGTTACACCCATTCAAAAACAGAGCGGCGATTAAGCTTAGAACTACGGATAATTTAGTAATCATTTTTCTATCATTTAGGCTGTCAGGGGGTAAAGCATTTTGTTGATGCGAGTGAATGTTTACAAGTCTGGTTCGGACCATTAGTTAATATGATTCTCTGGTACAGGATGTCGCTCCATTTCGCACAGTGTAAAAAGTTGCTCATTTATCACTTGAAAAAATTTTAATCCAGCAGGCATGAAAATTTTGTGATAAATATGGTTATCATTTTGATAAATATGTTAATTATTTGTGAATATGCCAATGCAGTTCACTAACCTGAGCATAGATGTAGTTCGCGGGTATGGAGCGTTATCCTACGGACATGATGGATTTATGGACATGTTTCCGGACGAAGTAGCGTGCCTGGAGCACCTGAGTCTTGTCCGCTGGCCTGACGGTTATGTCTGTCAGCCGTTGCGGTTGTCGGGATGTGTGGAAGATGAGCAGCAGTTTGTACCGTTGCCGGGATTGCCGCTATGCGTAATTTATCAACAGCAGCTATTCAGTGGTGTTCGGATCAGCGTATTGCGCTATATGTGATGGATCGCGATGCAAATTTAACCGCATTAACTCACCCAGTAATACCACATACTATTTCATTGAGGCGATTGCAGTACAGTGTAGATTCAATTGCCATTGCAAAAGAAATTTTATTCCGCAAATTTGATGCGTGTATTAAAAGTAAACCGATGTTGAAGATGAGTTTCACTAAAGCAGGTGATTGACTTATGCACGCAAAAACATTAGAAGAATTACAACTAATTGAAGCCAGAGCTGCCATCATTTATTGGTCTACATGGAATAATTGCGTCATCAAATGGAAAGAAAAAGATAAACCTATAGAATGGAGAAGCTTTACTCAATGTGCTTCCGGTATTTCTGGAAAAGGTTATAAAACCACTCATCCGGTAAACGCCATAGTGAATTATGCTTATGCGATATTAGCAGGCCAAGTGGAGCGGGCTTTACAGATTGCTGGGCTTAATGTGGCAGTTGGAAGCTTGCATGCTGATCAAGATGGGCGTGCATCGCTCGTATATGATTTGATGGAGCCGCTTCGACCTGTAGCCGATAAAATCATTTTTGCTTGGGTAACTTCGCAGCGATGGCGAAGGGCTGATTTTTGATTGATCGACAAGGCATGATTAGATTGTATTCGCAGTTGGGCCGTGTTGTAGTCACAAAAGCAATGCTGCCTGATAATGTTACTCGAGAAGAAATTAATGCTTATGTGAATTTGCTTAAGCGATTGAGTAATGGCAAATCGGCTGTGGCAAGATAGTTAATCCCATAAATTCAAAGTTCTTCCAGAAAGTGTGCGGCGTTTTGGGAGAAGTTAACATACCCCACAAGAGCAGTTGCAAGGCCTGTTCGGCCAGATCATCAAGCGTATCATGAATGCATTGACTCACTTGGCGAAGACGGCATGATTTGTCGGGCTGAAATAGAAACAGCTAAGGAGAATCTTCTTCCTTATGTTTCAATTATATTTATTCAAAACAGAAACGCTTTAACTTCGATCACTAATACTTATGCTGCGAGTGCTTTTTAGCGGCCTGTCAGGAAATATGTTTTAATCCTGCAGCGCTCAGCAAATACCAGACTAATCGGCAATTATATGAACAGGCAGTGCTTCGACAAAGCAAAAGCGCTAATCGACGCAGCGAATTGTGAGGATCCGAACCGCGAAATCAGCGAAGGGAAGGATTGGCCGAAAGAATTGCTTTACTCGCGCCGCATGTCTGACATGCTCGAACGCTATGCACCCGATGCCGATGATGCCATGAAACTGGCGGTGAGTGCTCAGCACATCCAACGCTGGAAATCGCCACGCAGCGATTATCCGATGGATCGAAAGGGGTATCATCAATGGCGTGCCGAGTTAAACAAATTTCATGCCGACACCGTTGCCGATTTGCTCGCTAAAGCTGGATATGAAAATACATTCATTGCACGCATAATGTTGATACCGGTTTAAAATTGACCACCCATTACGGTTGAAAAATGACCAGGGGAAAACAGAGCGCAGGATACTACG
>JAIELR010000044.1 GCA_019752835.1 Gammaproteobacteria bacterium
AGGTAGAAGATACAGGCACTGGTATTAAAGAAAGCGATTTTAATAAATTATTTGTAGAGTTTCAGCAACTTGATTCTAGCGCGTCTAAAAAACACCAAGGTACAGGCTTAGGGCTCGTTCTAACGCGGCGCATTGCCGAAGCACAGGGCGGACAAGTCGGTGTGAAAAGCATCATTGGGAAAGGCAGTATTTTTTATGCCATTTTGCCTAAAACGCCGTGTTCAAGTCCAGCAATTGTTAGTTGCAGTAAGAGAGGTAACCAATGACCGGTGAATCCATTTTAATTATTGATGATAATCCCATCAATTTAAAATTATTTAAAGTATTGTTAAATACCCAAGGTTACGATGTAAAAGAGGCGATTAATGCGCTGGATGCGTTATCGATCCTGGAAACCTTTAAACCTAATCTTATCTTAATGGATTGGCAATTGCCTGGTATGGATGGATTAGCGTTAACACAAAAGCTGAAAGCTGATCCCAAGTTTAAACATATCCTCATTCTCATTATTAGTGCTTTTGCAATGAAGGGGGATGAGGGAAAAGCATTCGCAGCTGGTTGCAATGGTTATATGTCTAAGCCGATTAATCCACAAGCATTATTAAGCCTTATTCAGGATTTTTTGGATAAAGATAAAAAAGGATAAAGATCATGGAAGAGACACCTCAGCAAACTATCCTCATTATCGAAGATAATCCAACCAGTCGCAAATTACTCAGAGTTGCCTTGCAATGTGAGCATTATCATGTACTTGAAGCTGAGGATGGAAAAACAGCACTTGAAATCGCTAAAAACAACAAACCCGATTTAATTTTGCAAGATCTTATTTTGCCCGATATAGATGGAGCAGAGCTTAACAAACAGCTTCGCGCACTGCCACACCTTTATGACATTCCTATTTTTGCAGTATCAGGCTTTTTAAATTCCATAGAAGAAATGCAATCAATGAGTGTAGGTTTCACTGCATTTGTGACTAAGCCGATTGAGCTTACACGTTTAATGAGTATGATAAAAACCTATTTCCCTGAAATACCTAAAGAAAAAATAGGCAAAGGGCACGAGGTTTTATTAGTCGATGATGATGTTATTCAGCGAAAATTACTTAGATTGCAATTAATGAATGCTGGTTTTCGCGTTAATATTGCTGAAAATGGCAAAGCCGCCCTACAACAGCTAGCTATCAGCATGCCAGCAGCCGTCTTAAGCGATGTACTTATGCCGTGTATCGATGGGTTTGAGCTTTGTTTGGCCATTCGTCGCAATCCAGAAACAGCCCATTTGCCTGTCATTCTATTAACATCGCATTATATTGAAAAGGCAGATGAAGAATTAGGTGATAAAATACAAGCAAGCGCTTACTTGATAAGAAATCCTAATACAGCCGAATTAATGTCTACATTAGAACGCCTTATTAATAATAAGCAAGAAATACAACATTCAATGTCAGATATTACCTTGTTCAAGGAAGAGCATACACATCGATTAATCAGACAATTAGAGCACCAAATTATAACGAATACAGGATTGGCGCAACAATGTGCATTGGTGGGTGCACAACTGTCTATATTGAATAGTATTACCGAGGCTTTATCAACGAACTCAGGTATTGATAAATCCCTGCAAGAAGTATTAGGAACTTGTTTAGATGCTGCTGGAATTTCGCAGGGAATTCTCTATTTAACCGATGGAGATAATAAACTTAATTTTTATGAGATCATTGGCTATGCCAAAAACAAGTTAGAATTAGATACATTTTTTGGTCATTTAGAGCTATTACACCAAATAATCGAAACGAAAGAAATTCTTCAAATTCCTTCTAAAGAAATCGATCCAAAAATTTCAAATGTCATTCTCTCAAGAAATCATATCACCTCAGCTTTGCTTATTCCGCTTGCCGTGGGTGAAGAATGTTTTGGTCTGTTATTTATTGGCTCAAAAACAACTAATATCGCTGATACTGAGCCCTTAACTTTTGCACGCAGTTTAGGTAATCAAGCGGCACAGTCCATTGCGCTTGCAGCTGCTTTCAAGCGTTTAGGCGATTCTGAAAATCGTTATCATACTCTCATGGATAATGCCCGATGTGGAATGATAGTCATAAATATCGACGGTGAAATAGTCGAAATAAACAAGCAAGTTGAATTATTATTGTGTCGCGAAAATAGTGACATTATTGGCAAAAACATTTTAAGCCTGGTCACGGAGGCGGATCATGATTACATTCAAATATTACTGAATAAATTAATGAAAAATGGCTCGATTGATGTGAACGATGTGCGAATTTATCGACAAGATGGCTCATCGCGTATGGTCGAATTTTCAGGAGCCATCATGCATACGATAAAAAAAGATTTAATTGTCTTGATGACTAATGATATTACTGAGCACAATCAATTTCGTTCACAAGCCATGATGAATGATAGATTAACAACAGTTGGAATTTTAGCATCAGGTGTAGCACATGAAATCAATAATCCCGTCGCATGGGTTTTGTCAAATTTGGCACATCTGAAAATGCAGCTTACTGAAATTAAAGCGAGGATTGACGAGTTACCCATTTGGGAAAACACGAAAGGAATGGCTGGTGAAGTACAACTTAATGAGGGCTTAATTAATTTTGAAACAATTATTAATGAAACCATCAGTGGAGCAGAGCGTGTAAAAGAAATTGTCCGCAACCTAAAAGGGTTTGCGCGCGCCGCCGATAATGAAGATACCGAAATTGATATTCATGAAGTACTCAATTCTGCGATAAACATGGCTTACCCCGCTTTTAAATACCATGCGGGTATAGAAAAAAAATATGGAAATAATTTACCTAAAATTGTGGCTAACAATGGAAAACTGCATCAAGTTTTTTTAAATTTAATTATTAATGCCTTTCAATCTATTTCTGAACGAGATGAGAAAAATAATAAAATTTGTGTGTCCACAACACGCGAGGCAGGATATATTAAAGTTGCTATTTCAGATACAGGTTCCGGGATATCACCTGATATATTACCTAAAATTTTCGATCCTTTTTTTACGACTAAATTTGCCGATAATGGTACAGGCCTTGGTTTATCCATTTGCCATGAAATCATTCACAATCTAGGTGGTAACATAACTGTTGAAAGCATTCAACATAAAGGCTCAACATTTCTTGTATCATTACCCATTTCAATAGAAATATTGTCACCATCTAAAAAGGAAAAAATTATTACTCATAATGAAATTACTAAAAGAAGGCTACTAATTATCGATGATGAGCCATATTTATTAAAAAGTATGCAGCGTTTATTGGGATATTATCATCATGTCACAATAGCATTGGGTGGGAGAGCAGGGCTGGCATTTCTTACTGAAAAAGAAGTGCCATTTGATGTTGTTCTTTGCGATCTCAGTATGCCCGATTTAGATGGTGTCGACCTTTATAATTATCTCTGCAAAGAAAATTTAGATATGAAAAATCAAATTATTTTTATGACGGGCGGTGCATATGTCAAGAAATTAGAAGAATTTGTTAAAAATGATGCTCTTATTTTTGTTGATAAACCATTTGATATCGAGGTTTTATTAAAAACTATTGATGATATTTGTATAAAAGATAATACTATTTAACTAAGGGATATAAATGAATAATAATATACTTCTTGACACCCGAGAAAAAGACGGTGTCAGTGGTGTCTTGAAATGGATACTCTTATTCGTTGCGATTTTTTGTTTTGCCGTGATTGGTTGGGGAACCTATATTACCTACCAACAAGCTCCTCCTTTACCTGAAAATTTTCTTTCTCCAACTGGCCAAGTTGTCATGTCGCGTGCCGATATTATTGCCGGTAAAGCTGGGTTTCAACAAGCTGATTTGATGGACTTTGGTAGTTTGTATGGTATGGGTTCATATTTTGGTGAAGATTATACCGCCCAATATTTGGTAAAATTGGGACAATTGACGGAAAAATTTTTATCACAACAACAATTTGGCCAACCGTTTAGCCAGCTTAATAAAGGTAATCAATATATTATTCAGCAAAGCGTCAAGAAAATCTTGAAAACTTTGCCACTTGATCAGCTTGTGCTCAATTTGTCACCAAGTCTGACTAATGCAATTGAACAACTCCAGGCTAATATTACACAATCACTACTAATGAATAATTTTGCCGCAGGGTGGACAAAAGCCTATAGCTTAAATGTGTCCAGTGCTAAGCAAGTGGCGGATTTTCTTATCTACTCCTCACTTACAACCGTTGCAAATCGACCCGGTAAAAATTTTTCTTATACCAATAATTGGCCCTATGAACCCTCGGTTGGAAATACCCCAACCACAGAAACATTTATATGGACTTGGGCGTCTTTCTGTTTGGTTTTTTTTGGATTTGGTGCAGTATTGTTTATTTACCATTATTTTCTTAATGAGGAAGATACTGCGTTAAAAACACACTTATTCAATGAATTCAAAAAACTATTGCCAAGTCAAATAAAAACAGGGCAATACTTCATCGTTGTTGCACTGATATTATTATTGCAAACTGCAACAGGCGCTATTTTGGCTCATTATTATTCCGATAGAGCCAGTTTTTATGGCATTAATATTGCACCTTTTTTGCCATTTAATTTTTTACGTGATGTTCATATTCAAACCCCGATAGTTTGGATTGGCTTGTCATGGATAAGCTCTGCACTATTTTTAACCCCTTTAATTAGTGGCAAAGAAGCAAAAGGACAATCGCAGCTGGTCACATTATTGTTCTGGATAACCTTATTCATTGTTGCCGGTGCGTTATTAGGCGATTATCTGGGTATTATGGGTATCATCACAAAGCACTGGTTTTGGATTGGAAATCAAGGGCTATCCTATATTCAATTGGGACGTTTGTGGCAAATTGGTTTTGCTGCCGGACTCATTTTATGGAGCGTAATG
>JAIELR010000192.1 GCA_019752835.1 Gammaproteobacteria bacterium
AAGCCTGCACCTGTATGCCGGCTCCGAGGGGCCTTCCCTCATCTCTTTATGCAGCACCGCTGGCTTTTCCGCTTACGCGGCTTTCGCCTGCGCTCGTGGCGCACAGTCATCCGCATACCTTACCACATAGATTTTATTTAGATATCGGGGATAGGCTGCTTGATAAACAGCATGCTCCAATCCATCTAATGTCATATTAGCCAGTGTTGGCGATATGATTCCTCCTTGCGGCGTTCCTTCATCCGTTGGTATAAGAGCTTGACCTTCTATATATCCTGCTTTTAACCACTGTTTTAATACACGTTTGTCAGTAGGAATGTTCCTTATAAGCCACTCGTGATTAATGCGATCAAAACACGCTTTTATATCCCCTTCTAGAATCCATTGCGCTCTATTACCTGCACGAAGTGTGCAGAAGCATTGCTCAATAGCATCAGCTGTTGACCGTTTTGGTCGAAAGCCGTAGGAGTCCTGATCCGCCGTTATTTCTGCAACAGGTTCTAGTGCTAGCAAGTAAAGTGCTTGCATCGCTCTATCTCTCATTGTCGGAATTCCAAGCGGTCTCTGTTTTCCATTCTTCTTAGGGATATATATACGTCGTAGTGGCTTAGCTTGATAACCTCGTTGTTTCAACGAGATTGCCGTCAGCATTTTCTGTTTTGATGTTTGTAAGATTACTTTATCAACTCCGGCGGTCTTTCGACCCCGGTTTTGGGTTACTCTTCGAACAGCCAGTAATTTGGCATATCTTGAGTGTGTCAGTAGCCATTGCAATGCTTTAGCTTTTCCATGACGCCCATTTTGAATAGCCTTTGCAATACGCATTTGTAGCCGATGTATATGTCGTTCAATGAAATCCCAATTTAGGGCATCCCACATTTCACCACATGCTGAGACTGCACCAGTAACGGAAGTTACTGTCATTTGCTTTTTCTCATAGTTTCGGTTCTCCAAACTCTCTTGCAATGAAAGACCTATGGGACGTCTGCTCACTTTCGTGCCAAGTAATGTTTCAACTTGTATCTGAACCATTACAGCCCAGCATTCGCTTCTTCCCACATCCCATTCCAGCATTATCATGAGTTTATCTTACGATAAACTATCCCATTACTGGGGACAATACTGGGTTTCCACGTTTCCTACTAAGAGTACACCAACTTAGGTGCCTGCTTTCAGCCGGAAAGCTTGTTGGTCACGGAGCGCGTAACGGTTCGGCGCCCAGCCAGCCTTCAGTACCTTTTTGGTTAGAGCGTAACAACCACTTTCGCTCCTTACTTGGTAACGGCCTTTATCACAGATTCAGATATCTTCACCATATTGGCTATCTAGCAACTTACCCAGTTATGGTTACCGGAAGGGAATTCTTCTCACGATTCTTTCCCTATGCTGTAAGCATTTCGTCACATTGTCGGGATAGCTCTTGATTCATACCCCTAGATTCACCCAGTGACATGGGTGGTTTCCGATCTTCCTTAGTGGAAACAACTCTTATGTACGACCTCGTGTCGCACCCCTTGCCCAAGTTCTAATAAAAAATGAGTAATATGCTCTATTAGGCCTGACTCAATTTCTTTTTCTTCTGCTTCTTTCCCTAATGATAAAAAATGAAATTTATAGGGATCTTTTAATATCTCATGTGCTTGTTCGGATTGTGGTGCAGGTAGTCGATGACCGAAGTTACTAATTTTATGCTCTGCAATACCTTGGGCATGATATAATTTGTTATGAATAGCTTGAATCAGTTCTTTTCGGATCCACCCTTCTTGTATAGCTTTATGGGTATACCAATCCCTCTCTTTCGGATCGGAGAGGCTCAACAGTACAATATTTTGCCCCCAAGGTAATTGTCCAACAACGTGTTGGACAATTTGAATATCAGGATAAGTTTCAGCAAACTTCCTCATATACAACAAGTTAGTACGAGAAAAACCTGACTGCTCAGGAAAGGCTTGGCTTAAATCCAAGGAAAACTGGTCGATCCATTTGTCACCCCACTTAGCCGCTTTCTGCTGTTGTAACATCATCTGTCCTAAATCCCAGTAAAAAAATAGCATGTGTTGGTTGACCGTCACACTCGCCCTAAGTTGAGCAAGCCTTACTTTTTCTTTAGCTTCAAACAGAAGTTGTTGGTAAGAAGGGTCATGGGTGATGGTGGGCAGCCCTTTGGAGGTCCTGCTTTTCTTAGGAAGTGAAGAAATTGACACGTATAGATATCCTTGTGCACAAGTAGTTGCCTATTATATAGGGAGTAATGGACAAAAAACAAGTATTTTATGTAAGATGAAATACGTATTAATTTAGGAAATATTTAGCGCCAAATTCTAATAATAACCATTATCAGAAATACCGTGCGTTTGTGGGGCATGTTCTATAATAAAATGCAACAACTATCTCAAATAATTTTTAAATAGGAGAAATGATGCCTAAAGGATATAAGCTGTTAAATATTCTACGGAGACATTATTAAATCTCAACGTTCGGACTTAATTAAAAAATTACTTATTGAAGTTCTGTCGAAATACCCTTATTGGATTACGGCTTTATTTTTCCGAAATAAGCTGCTACGCTACGCGGCTTCAAAAAAATAGTCGCAAGTGGATTTGAAGGCGATTTCGTAATGAAGGGACGTCCTTATCATTTCATAAAAAACGAGTATAGAAAATGTATTGTGGATTTGATTTTGGTACGAGTAATTCAACTTTTGGCATTAATACGCATCGCGGATGTCAGCTTATCCCCTTAGAGGGTGATAAACTGTCCATTCGTTCAGCTATTTTTTGCGACAATGAGGAAAAAAAATGGATCTTTGGACAGGAGGGAATCGATCATTATTTAGAAGGCTCCCCTGGCCGCTTAATGATGGCCATTAAATCGTTATTGGGTTCGTCTTTAATGGAAGAAAAGACCGTTATTTTTAATCAATTGCTCCCCTATACACACGTGTTAAGTACGTTTGTTCGGCATATCAAACAAAAGGCGGAAACGTTTGCAGGCCAAGAATTAACTCATTTAGTCTTAGGTCGTCCCGTCCGTTTTCACGATAATGATGATGACAAAGATAGGCTTGCGCAAACCACTTTAGAAGCTATTGTGCGCGAGGCTGGATTTAAAGAAATTACCTTTCAATATGAACCCATCGCAGCGGCAATGGCGTATGAAACATCGATCACTAAAGAGCAGTTGGCGTTAATTGTGGACATGGGCGGTGGCACATCTGACTTTACGGTGATTCGGTTACGCCCAAAGCAAACCACCGCTTCGCGCAAAGAGGATGTTTTGTCTTATGGCGGGATCCATATCGCTGGTACAGATTTTGATAAGCGAATTAGCCTCAAGACAGTGATGCCTACACTGGGGATGGGGAGCACAGCTAAAAATTTTGGTGGGGATATTGAGGTACCCTCAAGCTTTTATCATGATTTGACACAATGGCATATGCTAAACCAGCTCTATAAAAATAGTAACATTGCACGCGTACAAGCAATACGTACGATGGCCAATGAAAAACATTTATTGTCACGGTTAATGTATGTGCTACAGCACCGATTAGGGCATTATATTTTAGAGACGGTGGAAACGAACAAACAGCTCTTAAGTAACCAGTTAGAGACCACACTGGATCTTGGCTTCATAGAAAATGATTTAAACGTCTCACTAACTCGTCGCTTCATGAATGAATTGCTTGCTGAATATATTCAAAAAATAGTCGCCCAAATCCTGCAAACCATTGAACAGGCCGGTGTTAAACCCACCGATATCAACGCGGTTTTTTACACAGGAGGTTCCACTAAAATTCCTGAAATTCACAATACCATTAACCCTCTTTTTCCAGAGGCCGATATTGTTCAAGGTGATGCTTTTGGTAGCGTAGGATTAGGACTAACGATTGACGCAGAACGTCAATATGGCACTATTTTTCAACGCCCTGATGACCTATATTGTCAATGATAACAGCAATACAATCTCTCTTTTAACATGTATTATCGGTTCAGACAAAATTAAGCGTAGGCTGCATTCAACTCATTGCAAAGCATTTTGCACGTTAATCGACCTCTACTCTTTGATGTTATTTTTTTTAAATTTATCTTGACCAAGATACCATATTTTTTCAGCTTGACTTCCAATAAGCCAAAAACTTATCGCTAATATTGCAAAAAAAATGAATTTGTAAATTTCATCCCAGAAATATTCAAAAAACCGGGTATAAAAATTAATAAACAAAAAGGTAAGGCCAAATCCTTTTGTTATCGCATTGTCATATTTCAAGCCGTGATAAATAAAACCTGCTGATACCAATCCAAATAAAAGTGACCAATGAAACAACTCTATTTGTTTAACATTTTGCCATGTCTGCATATCGCCGTAATCACCAAATATTGAAAGTATCCAAAGTGAAATAAATAAATATAATAATCCCATCACTAGGGTCGAACGATAAAAGTGACTGAATTTTTCATTTGTGCCCAGCATTAATGCCGCACCCGTCAATATGCCACCGAACAAGGTGAAGCGCAGAGGATAATTCATACCTAAATAATAGGCGCCCCATCCCGAGACATATCCCGTTTCCGCACCCATCCAGCTACCGAGTGAAATCAATGAAAAAATCCAAATGAGATTCGATTTTAATAAAAACCCCAGCAAACCATAAATAATAAAAGAGAACAGCAATAAAATAGAAAAATCTCCACTTCCTGTATCAAACATCCTTCCTAGTTGATAAATAGCACCTGCCGTCGTTAATACCCCTAAAAAAAATATTGCTTCATTACTAAAAATTTTTTCTGGCTTCTTACGTTTTCTCATAAAGCCAAACCAATAAATTACTCCAGAAAAAATTAATAGGAGTGCAAATTTAACTACATAAGGTGCTGTTAAAATAAAGG
>JAIELR010000064.1 GCA_019752835.1 Gammaproteobacteria bacterium
TAAATGATGCATTATTTTTCAAGCCCAATACCATAATCTGCTTATTAACAAACTGTTCATACAACTCATATCTAATTTCGTCACTTGGTAAATACAAGTAAACATGTGATGCATTTTTTTCAACTTCATAAGCTATCTTTCTCAATTCTTGCGCAGGAACAGGAAACGCTTTCTGGTATTGCAACCAGAAATTATTAACATATTCAGAAAATTGAGATGCACAATTGTGTTGCACAATTTTACTATCTGCAGAAAGCTTTACCGCGTTGCTACACAACCAAATTGAATCGAATCTAGTCGTTGAACCATACCCGAAAACTATGGCAATGTACTCCATAGCCCTACTTTTCAGGGTTGATTTTTTATAACTACTAGCAAAACAATATTCGCCAATACCATGCTCTATAAGATTGAACTTAACTCCGCGCTTCTTGAAAAACGGCCATAACCTTGACGTGGTTGGAGCCCATACAGCAGTAAGATTCTCTAACATTTGAGGCCATATGATTTTTTTTGCCTCATTCCCAATTTCCCTGTAATGGGCAATTTTCTTTAAGAATGAAATCGGTCTCTTTACACTCATTACACTGAACTCGGTATTAACCCTAACGATCTGCTGAAAATATTTACATTGAGCAACAACAATATCTAACACCTCATAGTATTCAGGTTTTACATGACTGTTCACTTCAATACATAGAACATTCACATTGGCATCATTTTCTTGGCATTGAAGCTCAGCAATAAAGCAACTTGCCAAGGCTGGCATTATTCCATTCGCAAAAAACAGATTGGCCTTCATTCTTGATTCCATGATCGATTAATTGAGGGTGTTATATAAATATACGTATTTAATAAGCAATAGACTGGTAGTGAGTACTATGAGCAAAGCGTTTTTGCTATTAATTAATGTCGACGACAATACTTTTTGAGAATATTTTACATATAGCAAAAATGTCACAAATGATATTGCAACTGCAGAAACTGCTGCGCCAAATACCCCCCAAAGGTTCACGAGAGCCATGGCCATGACAACATTTGCGACTAAGGTAAAAAAGCTGGCGTAAGCCACATATTTAGTTTGCGACTTGATGTAGAGCAACGGGTTGATGATGATGTAGAACACCCCAAATACCAGTGAATCCATTAGCACGAAAAAAACATATCTGTAGCTGTAATAACCATTCAGCGCCAGAGAAATATAGGTGCTAATTTGATACGCAATGATTGACAAAGCAATGTATAAAAAACCAAGAACTAACAAGTTGCTCAGCTTCTTGTTAATTTCCGCCAGCACGGCATCTTCGCCTGCACTTTTATGCAGATCAAACAAGTGCGGAAACCACGCTTGGTTAAAAGAATGCAACAAGACTGAGGCACTCGCCATAACCATAATAAAAAATGAAAAAATGCCCAGCTCATACACGGTCACATATTCTGCAAGAACAATTCTTGACATATAAACGCTGAGTGTTCCGACTAACGTTGAAATTAACAACGGCACGGAAAACCGGTACATCTTCTTAGTCAGCTCTAGCCTGATTGTCTTTGTATCAAACAACGTTACCAATAAATATGCAAAGAAAATAACAAAGAGCAATAAGCTAACTATTCGCGAAGCAACCAACGAAAATACAGTAAGGCCAATAATAGAAGCAAAAAGCAGAATGCTGGTTAAATTGAGCGCTCCGCTCAAAATTGAAAACCACTTAACTTTAACCGACTCATGAAGAGAAACCATGTGAGCGCGCGTTATAGAACTAATTGAGAGGCTTATTGCTAGAAACAAAATAGCAAAGTAACGCTCCGAAATAAATTGGTAAACCCCTTCATGTAGAAAGACTCCTGTGACATAAAGCGCAACGGCAGCAATACATATATTTAGTACGTTTTGAAAAACATAATTATTAAACACTTCGCCAGCAGTATGCTCGCGGTAAAACTTAACTATTGCAGAATCTGCGCCAAATGAGATAAACACGGCCATCATTTCAGCAATGAAAACCATCATGTTGTAAATGCCTATATCTTCCTTGCTTGCCAAGCCGCCAATCACCATGATCGCGGCAAAAGACATGATTTTGGCAAGCACGTCCCCTTGCAAATAATCTAGGGCGCGTTTTTTTAACACTGGCGAAATGTAAAAAAAGGTGTCGCGCGGAAACACCGCGAGCCCGCGAGGCTAGAGACTGAAACCATCGTCAACAACGATATTTTGTCCATTCACATACGTCGACATATCACTCAGCAGATATACAAGCGTCCCACTGATGTCAGATTTATCGAGCATCCCTTTGTTGAGGCATTGCTTGCTATACGCTTCCAGAAATGCGGCGGGTTGTTTATCAAGAATCCCACCCGGGCTCAATGTGTTTACTCGGATATTCATGCCCTTGAAATACTTTGCCATGTATTTCGTCAGGTGGATGATGGCTGACTTGATTGCGGCATATTCGACCGGCATAGTCATCGGGGTGTTTTCGTACACTTCGAATTTTGGCGAGATCACGCCATAAATGGATGAGATGTTGACGATGTTGCCATGTCCCTGTTTTTGGAAATAACTTGCCAACTTCTGGCTAGTCAGAAAGTAACCTCCGAGATTGAGATTCAAATTTTCACAGAAGTCGGCATATTCAACATCAAAAAAATGCCGACCATAATTTTTGTTTCTGGGATAGGCATTATTAACCAAAGCATCAATGCGACCATAGCGATTATGCAAGGTATCGATCATTGCTGTTATGGATTCTTTAGAGGTGATATCGAGACGAACAAAATCAATGTTGGACGCACCAACCTCATTACTGAGTTGAGCTTGTACTTGAGTGCCGATTTCTTCATTAATATCCGCAATGATTGCAACACCATGTTGCGCTACGACAGCCTTTACAAACTCCTGGCCGATCAATCCCGCGCCACCGGTAATGACGATAACTTTATCTTTTAACATTCTTTAATCACAAAATAGATTTATAAAGCGCAGGTTTACGATCATGCGTAGTGGAAAAGGATTGCCTGAATTGGCTTGTATATAACGGATCAATGTCATAAATGTCGAGTTGCTCTTCCGAATACACTTGGGTCAATTGCTCACCATTAGGATTGATCACTTGAGAACTTTTCATGTATTCAAGTCCCTTGCCATCTGTACCAGTCCGATTCACGCCAACTATAAATAACTGGTTTTCAATCGCCCTTGATTTAAGCAGTGCATTCCAGTGATCCACTCGCCTAGCTGGCCAATTGGCGATATTGATAATCAGATCACATTGCTTGCCTAGGGCGCTATAAACTTCAGGGAATCTGAGGTCATAGCAAATGGTCAATCCTATTGCCATCGGCTCCAGCTTGACGATACAGATTTCATTACCGCCATTGAAAACCTTATCCTCACCAGCAAAGGTGAAGGGATGTATCTTGCTGTAACTTCCTTTTATATTTCCAGCACCATCAACCATCAGTGCATTGTTTGTGGCCTTGTCACCCTCCCGAAAAACAACACCGAAGACAATCGCCATTTGAAACTCTTGGGCAATCTCTTTGAATAATTCAACCGTTACCGATGTCGCACGTTCTTCAGCAGTATCTCCCGTATTCATAGAAAAAGCAGTCAATGTCATTTCGGGGAAAATAACTAACCCCACGCCTTGCGCTTTTGCTCTTTGAATAAAAGAACGACAGGCTTGTAAATTCTCGCCTTTATTTTCCCAAACTTGATTGAGCGATACTAGGGCAACACGCATTAGTTGTGCTTTCTGAACACAGGCTTAATGGCAGGGCCGTTGAGGTATTTATTAACCCCTTCTTCCAAAGCCTTTCGGTATGTCTTGAGGGTTGCGTCGAGTGCTCTCTCAGTTGCAGCAAACTCGGCTTCCCCGTGGCGATAGGACAAAGCGATCCAAGGCATGAGCACTCCATTGCGAATCATTTCTTGTGAGAACAGGGTGCGCAATTCCAACGAGTTAGCTCCTGACTGGTCCAGGGTCAAGTAGTATGGGGAACATGGAATACCGCCGACTTTAAAATTTCGCCCAACGCCATGTTCATCAGCTTTGCGCTGCATCATGGCAGTGAGTTTGCGACCATAGTCCCACAAATGTTCAACCACCTTATGCTTCTGCATGAATTTTACTGTAGCGACAAAAGCCCCCAACCCGCACATCTCTGCTCCGTGCGTCGTTGAGAGCAGGAACACGCGCTCCCTACCTTCGAATTCGATTGAGCCGAGTTCCATGATTTCCCGCTTTCCGGCTATACAGGCAACCGCGAAGCCGTTGGCCATCGCCTTACCGAAGGTGCACAGATCTGGAATAACGCCATAAGTATGTTGCGCTCCCTTCATATGCCAACGAAATCCTGTAATCATCTCATCCAAGACAAAGACGATGCCGTTTGCCCGACATAACTCTTGAACTTTCTGCAAGTAACCGCCCTTGGGTTCTTCGGTGGCAGCAGGCTCTAGTACCACACAGGCGAACTGCCCAGGATGCTTCGCTATCAATGCCTCCAACGAGGCGATATCGTTGTAGCAAAACATCTTGGTTTTTTCAAGGGTTTCTTGCGGGATACCACGCGTAAGTGGCGTAGAACCAATGAACCAATCGTCATAGGAAAAGAATGGGTGCTCGGCGCAACGAGCCACCAACTCTCTTCCTGTATACGCTCGCGCAAGTTTGACTGCTGCAGAAACAGCGGTGGAACCATTCTTGGTGAATTTCACCATATCCACGGAATCGATCAATTCAACCAATAACTCCGCCGCCTCTAATTCAATCATTGATGGTCGCGTCAGGTTGTTACCGTTTTTGATCTGCTCAATAGCGGCCGCATCGATTTCATCTTCAGCGTAACCAAGATTTA
>JAIELR010000247.1 GCA_019752835.1 Gammaproteobacteria bacterium
TGCTCTTCCGATCTATAGAAATCATTAATCAAGAAGGAAAATTAGTGAATATGGGGATGGCCGCCAAAGATTGGGTTTGTGTGGAACCTGATCTTTGTCTTACTGAGAGTAGTTTGATTGATCAAGAGGTAAGAGATAATCGCCAAATTTTATTGGACGTTATGCAAGCGCAAGGATTCGTTAATTATCCAACCGAGTGGTGGCACTTTTCCTACGGTGACCGTTATTGGGCGTATATGCAATCTAGGGAATCAGCGATATATGGTCCGGCAGATGTCCTCGAGCAGTTGTAAAAATCGTAACCTTCATTTTATTTGCATATTTAGTGCGGGCTACAAATACAGTGCCTTCGATTCATTACAGATTAAGACTATATAATTCAAACAAAAAAATTTTCAAATTTGTTTTTGAAGATATCTGGCATACCTGCCTTTCCCGTGCTGAGATCGACGCACGCGACATGCACCAGGGCTTTTGTCAGCAATTTGTCATCGACACTGCGTCTGATTTCTTGCTCAAAATGCACTCTTTTTTTGTCATATCCAGAAATCGTAGCAGTGACATAAAACTTATCTTGTGCGCGCAGAGGTAATCGATATTGAACCTCCATGGTAGCAACAACTAATAGATAACCTGCTTTATGGAATTCAATAAAATCGATATCTAAGGCTCTTGCAAAGTCATTACGACACTGCTCAAAATAATTAATGTAGATAGCGTTATTTACAATTCCTTGACTGTCCAACTCATAATCTCGTACAGTTGAATCCCAACGATAAAAATTTTCAGTCATAGAATTGCTCCTTGTCTAATTCATCAAAAACATCATTCGCAGAACGAAAAGCGCCAGCATCAATTTGCTTTTGACCAAGGGCTAATATTTTGAGTAGAGATAGAGACTCTTCATAAATTTCATGCGTTTTTGCATCTAAAACATTCAAAACAATATTTTTTTTCATCATCAACCCTTTGTGCCAATAAAATAAAATAGTGATCCTCACCCTCGCCTCTTCGCAAAAAATCCCTGCAATAATTCACGGCAAGGCATTTCTAAAACTCCACCCTCAACGATCAAGCGATGATTAAGCTGTGGCGATTGCGCAAGATTAAAAACCGTACCTGCGGCACCTGTTCGCGGATCCCTAGCGCCATAAACCAAACGTTTAATACGGGCATGTACCATCGCGCCTGCGCACATAGGGCAAGGCTCAAGCGTTACATACAATGTAGTATCCACTAAACGATAATTGCCTATTTTTTCCGCGGCTTCGCGTATTGCGGTGATTTCAGCATGCGCGGTAGGATCATGGCGAGTAATCGATTGATTCCAACCTTGACCAATAATGGTATCTTGATAAACAATCAAGGCACCTATAGGCACCTCGCCTTCTTCTTCAGCTCGCTTGGCTAATTCAAGCGCTTTTTGCATAAAATCTTCGTCTTGTAAATTCATCTTTTTCTATACTCAAAGCAATTCGGTTTTTGGCTAGGCGCTGTTGAGTCGAGCCGCCGGAGTGTACTTCCTGTACATGAGGACGGCGAGCAGTCAACAGCAACAACGCCAAAAATTGAAGTGCGCAGAGTATATTTATTCCCACTCTATCGTCGCCGGCGGCTTCCCCGACACATCATAAACCACCCGTGAAACCCCACGTACTTCATTAATAATTCGATTAGACACAATATCGATGAGATCATAGGGTAATCGGGCCCAATGTGCCGTCATAAAATCCGTCGTTTCGACCGCACGCAAGGCAATCACGTACTCATATTTTCTTGCATCGCCCATCACACCTACCGATTTTATCGGTAAAAACACAGCAAATGCTTGACTGACTTTTTGATACCATTGATGACGGTATAATTCTTCCATAAAAATAGCATCTGCGTTGCGTAATATATTGATATATTCACTGCGCACCTCTCCCAATATGCGTACGCCAAAACCCGGGCCGGGAAAAGGATGACGATAAAGCATATGATAAGGCAAACCTAATTCCAGCCCTAATTTTTGTACTTCATCTTTAAACAATTCGCGTAGTGGCTCTAGCAATTTTAACTTCAAGGTCTCAGGTAAACCTGCGACATTATGATGCGATTTAATCACATGCGATTTGCCGGTTTTATCGCCGGCCGACTCAATCACATCCGAATAAATAGTGCCTTGCGCTAACCATTTAACTTGCGATAATTTTGCCGCCTCTTCTTCAAAAATATCGACAAATAACTTGCCAATAATCTTGCGTTTGGCTTCCGGATCGGACTCCCCTTTCAGTGCAGATAAAAAACGTTCCTCGGCATTCACCACAATAACCTGCATATTTAAGTGCTTAACGAATGTTTGCACCACTTGCTCAGATTCATTTTTACGAAGCAATCCGGTATCAACAAAGACACAAACTAACTGCTTTCCGATCGCACGATGCAATAACGCCGCCACGACGGATGAATCAACGCCACCCGAAAGCCCCAATAAAACTTTATCGCTCCCTACTTTTTGGCGTAAGCTATGCACGGTTTCTTCAATAATGGTGTCCGTGGTCCACAAAGATTCGCAACCACAAATATCTCGAACAAAACGCTCTAAAATGCGTTTTCCCTGGCGTGTATGCGTAACTTCAGGATGAAACTGCACACCGTAGAAATGACGCGTCTCATCAGCCATCGCCGCGATGGGCGCATTATTGGTGCTTCCTATGCATGAAAAGCCTTTGGGCAAACCAACAACTCTATCACCATGACTCATCCAAACATCCAAATAACTGATATTATAGATCAATTCATCTTCAATTTGACGAAAAAGATCGCTTTGGATTTGTAACTGAAGCTTAGCATAGCCAAATTCTCGATGACTTGCCGACTCAACCTCGCCACCGAGCTGCAAAGCCATGGCTTGCATACCATAACAAATGCCCAACACCGGGCAGCCCAAATCAAACACGATATTAGGTATACGAGCAGTTGCATGCTCTGTTGCTGATTCCGGCCCACCCGATAAAATAATGCCATCAGGCGAAAAATTCTCAATCGATTTTTCGGGCCAATCACAAGCGTGAAGTTCACAATAAACCCCCAGCTCTCGCACGCGTCGAGCAATTAACTGCGTATACTGTGAACCAAAATCTAAAATTAAGATACGTTGCGAATGGATAGCCATATTTATTTCCTCGTTAATCCATAGGGTAATTAGGCGCTTCCTTCGTAATCGTCACATCATGGACATGACTCTCACGCATTCCTGCACCTGTAACTTCCACAAACTGACTCTGCGTGCGCATAGCCTCTATATCGGCGCTACCGGTGTAACCCATGCCCGAGCGCAAACCACCCATCAATTGATGAATGACGTTAAACACACTCCCTTTATAGGGAACTCGTCCTTCAATACCTTCAGGCACTAATTTTTCTGACTCACTTACCGAATTCTGAAAATAACGATCGCTGGAACCATGCAGCTGATTCATTGCACTCAGGGAACCCATGCCTCGATAGGATTTATAAGTACGTCCCTGATAAAGCTCAATCTCTCCAGGCGCCTCTTCAGTGCCCGCAAATAAACCACCCACCATTACGGTATTAGCCCCTGCAGCAATCGCCTTACAAATATCCCCTGAATAACGAATACCGCCATCTGCAATGACAGTTAACTCCGTTCCTTTCAACGCCGCAGCCACCTCAGAAATAGCTGTTATTTGCGGCACACCCACCCCACTGACGATACGTGTCGTACAAATAGAGCCTGGACCTATCCCGACTTTTACGCCATCAGCACCGGCCTCAGCCAACGCCACAGCAGCGGCACCTGTAGCGATATTGCCACCAATCAGCGCTAAATTTGGATATAATTTTTTAATATCACGAATTTGGCTTAATACATTCGCTGAATGTCCATGCGCCGTATCGACTATCAATAAATCAACACCCGCCTCCACCAGAGCAGCAACACGCTCTGCGGTGCCCTCACTGGTACCGACGGCCGCACCTACCCGCAATTGCTGCGCACTATCCTTGCTTGCAAAGGGTTTTTCCTTGGCTTTTAAAATATCTTTGACAGTTATTAAACCGCGCAATTGGAATTTGTCGTTAACTATTAATATCTTCTCAATGCGATGCTGATGAAAAAGCGCTACCACCGTTTCGCGCGGCGTCCCCTCTTTTACGGTAATCAGCTGATCCTTGCCAGTCATCACCTTAGCGACGGGGTTATCTAAATCCGTTTCAAAACGCACATCACGGCTGGTGACTATGCCCAGCAATTGATCGCCAGACACCACCGGCATCCCCGAAACACCATACGCCTTACTCAAGGCAAGCAATTCTCGCACCGTCGTATTAGGGCCAACCACATAAGGATCATGCACCACCCCATTTTCAAACTTTTTCACCATCCGAACATGATGCGCCTGTTGCTCAATGGACATATTTTTATGAATAATCCCGATGCCCCCTTCTTGCGCCAAAGCAATGGCTAAGCGAGCTTCAGTCACTGTATCCATTGCAGCTGACAGTAAAGGAATATTAAGGTAAATGTCGCGTGCTAAGCGCGTATTGAGGCATACCGACTTGGGTAAAATACTGGAATAACCAGGCAAGAGTAAGACATCGTCAAAGGTGAGAGCTTTGTAAGAGAGGCGTAAAGACATAATGAACCTCGTTAATTCGTTAAAATTAACGATCAATTGTACACGCAATGAGCGTAGGTTGCTAGATCTTCCTCATTTCACCAGCTGCTCCCGCTAATTATTTATCTTGAAATAAGGCAGATGGTCTGTAGCAGGGGTTTTTTCATGGGCAAAAAAAGAACCTCACAGACGGCTGTGCGTGAAAAAAGAACAGGCCAAAGAGACAACGCTACTCATC
>JAIELR010000154.1 GCA_019752835.1 Gammaproteobacteria bacterium
CCCTAGAGAGGGCAAGACCACAGATGTTTAACGCCATGATTTACGCAAAAAAAACTGTTGCCGGTTTTACACAAAAAAACTTAAGATGGCTCGAGCCGTATGATGCGAAAGTATCACGTACGGTTCCTCGAGGAGGGGTTTAAGGGATGCGATATTATTCGAAATATGCAAGTCCTTTAAACCCCTTACTCTTCAAACAGATTTTTGGGACCGAAAAAAATAAGAATATTCTGGTGCATTTTATCAATGATATTATGGCGTTTGAAGGGTCTCATCAAATCCGTGAAGTAACATTTCTTAAAACCGCTCAAGACCCCGATATCGCTTATCAAAAACAAAGCCTGGTCGATGTGCTGTGTACCGATGAAAAGGGACATCAGTATATCATTGAAATGCAAGTTGCTAAGACCAGTGGCTTTGAAAAACGAGCCCAATATTATGCGTCCAAGGCCTATAGCCGACAACTGGACGTGGGTGAAGATTATACCCGATTAAAAGCGGTGATTTTTATTGCGATCACGGATTTTGTGATGTTACCCAATACGCCGGACTATCGTTCCACCCATATTATTCTGGATGAAAAAACCTATAGCCATGACTTGAAAGATTTCTCATATACCTTTTTAGAATTACCCAAGTTTACCAAGACGATTGACGAGTTACATACACTGATTGAAAAGTGGATGTATTTTTTCAAGCATGCCGAAGAGACCAGCGAAGCGCAGTTGCACCAGATTGTCGGTAGTGATGAGATTATTCATCAGGCCTACGAAGCGTTAAATCGCTTTTCTTGGTCGGAAATAGAGCTGAATACCTATGAGCAACAAGAAAAACGTGACCGCGATGCGCGGGCTATTATCCAGCAAAAATTGATCGATGCGAAAGCGGAAGGTTTAACGGAAGGTAAAGCTGAGGGTAAAGCTGAGGGTAAAGCTGAAACTATACAACAAACCCTTCAAGCTATCGAATTATTTGGCCAAGGCAAAACGGTAGAGGAGGTTCTTGCTATCACGGGGCTTGATCGGAGTATTCTGGAGGCGTTGAGCGCTAAAAAAACAAATTAAAATACACGTTGCAGTAAAAAATCAGTTCATTTTTTAATCAATCATGGTATAATGACAATAATTATCTATGTGTGTGGTTGAAAGGATTTTTTTATGGATATATTATTCAAAACCCTTTTCTCAATTTACTTAATTTATACAACTCTATTACTTGTTGTTTTTTTACTTGATAAATATAAACAAAAATTCGTTTCATTCAAAGAAAACTCCTCTTTGGCCAGGTGTGCGCATAAGAAGCATAGTCTAAAAACTTTGTGCCAACGTTCATATTGTGACCTTATTCTTCTATCTTTTTTTGGATATTTCACGCAGCATTTTCGCCTATTTTTACGCCTCTGCTGCTGCATCTTGTTTGGCTTGACCCTACTGCTCGCTGAGTTACTTATAGCGTGTAATTAGTAATTTTTCATACTACGATAACCGCTAATTTTACCAACAATCTCATATACCCATCGCATCTGATTTATAAAAAACATGATGCAAAGGTAGTTGCAGATGGCAATATGTTAGGCGCACCCACAACGATTTTACAAATTTCTTTGAAGCAATAAATCAATTTTGTCAACCCAATGTTTAACTTCATCGAAAATAATATCACCACGTGTACCATAGGACTTAATTCTTAAAAACTCTCCCCATACCCGACTGATATGAGATTCATGCTGATACCAATTTTCGTTTGTTATTAATACCTCTGACTCAGGATATAAGGCGGCAAAAGATTGAGGGAATAAGGCTTTATCTGGGAAATGTTTTTTAAAGGTTAAATAATGGCGACTCATGCCAAAATTTTTGGTGACAAGCGCTATTCTGCCGCTCTCTTGGAGATACTCTAACGAATTGGTAACATTTTCCTGACAATTATGAGATTTTGTTTCGAGAAATACTCTGACATGCTTAGGCAGTTTATCTTCTATCAGATCATACAAAAGCAAAGACTCCGCTTTTTGAATCTGGAAAGAATCATGATAAGTGGGAGAGCCTCCTGTTAAAACCAGTTTTTTAACAGACGATTTTTGAGTGAGTTCAAGAATGATTTCTGATGCTTTATCAAGTGATACCGCCGTACCAAAGACAAAGACTGTATCAAGATCATCCTGATTAAAAGCATTATCTTCACGAAAACAAAGCATTGACAATGCATTGATCATTTCATTATTTAGTCGCGGAACCGCGGGTTTTTTAGGAATTTCTCTTTTCATAGGTTACCTATCTTTATTCAAAACAATGCCGTCCACATCATTTAACTCTGCTACTCAGATAATCAATCACCGCCATTTTGCATACCCCATTTCAGTAAACACCTTGCCATTTTAAGAGATGTCGAGTTATTATACAAATTCGGAAAGAATGGGAGTCATATGATGCATAGCGATATCAAAGAAATTGATTCTATCGAGGTGATTACGTTGATGGATAATCTGTCTGATCCATTCACCGAAAGCCATGAAGGAATGCGTTGGAATGAAGCCCAATACCAAACGGATATCCGGCACAAAAGAGAAACCTGCGGTGCTGATTTATGCCGCGCCTGCACAGGATTATCGTTATACATCAAAATTTATGTGGACAACAAAACGCATCATCTTTTGTTTGATACGGGTCCCGATCAAGGTCTCGTTGTTGAAAACGCCGCTCGCTTAGGTATCGATTTAAATTTGCTGGATGCCATTGTCATTTCACATGGGCATTTTGACCATTATGGCGGGTTGTTAAGTGTGCTGGATGCTATTCAAAAGCCAAATTTACCTGTTTATATTCATCCCGAGTTATTTTCACCCCGTGCATGGGCATTAAAAAATGGTGAAAAAACCTATGATTTCTATATTCTCACTGAAGCCGATGTCGTGGCACACGGCGGAAAAGTCATTGCTGATAAAAATCCCTTCGCTATTTTGGATAATACGGTATTAATCAGTGGAGAAGTACCACGAAATACGGGATATGAAAAAGGCATGCCCAGTGAGGAACGCTTCATGAACGGACAATGGGAGGACGGTTCACTCGTCATTGATGAGCGCACCCTCATTTTTAAGCTAAAAAATAAAGGACTTTGTATTTTTACGGGCTGTGGCCATATTGGTGCCGTAAATGCCTGCCAACATGCCATTCAATTGACGGGCTCTTCTGATATTTATCTGCTTATGGGTGGTTTACATTTGGCAACCACAGGTACGGCCAATCGAATTGAACCCACTGTGAGTGATTTGGTCGCCTTGAATCCACAATACATTGCAACGGGTCATTGCACGGGCGCAAGAGCACAATACGCATTAAATCGAGCTTTTGCTGATCGGCATATCCCTTACGGAGTCGCAACGGTATTTCGCTGGTAAAATTTAGCACATTACTCCTACTCTTACTCTAATATAATGAAAGTAATGCCAAAGCATAAGTCTATTGATTAGTGTTTATAGTTCTGATTACAAATGAGCAATTATGTCAGTGCCATCGACTTCTGACATTAGTGCTATACACTTCTGAAAATGACAAAAGTACATTTTCTAAACTTCGCCACTTGACGATAACTTTTTATAAGTTATAATTTGTTATTGTGTATGACATCACTATCAGTAAAGAAGCACAGAAAAAACTTAAAAGCTTGGCGAAAAACGAGCGATACCGTGTTGCGGAAAAAATTGTTTGGCTTGGGCGTGACCCGGATGATGTCAAGTTAGATATTAAACCACTCGAAGGTGAAAAAGGTTATTTCCGGCTACGAGTAGGAGACTGGCGTATTATCTTTTTGAGAGATGACGTGATTGAACTAATTAGTATCGAGAAAATAAAAGCTCGGGGAGATGCGTATAAATGAAAAGCCTACAAGTTATTAAGTCGCTTAATGGTCGAGATGAGTATGTCCTATTACCGATGCCAATTTATCGCTCACTTCATAATGAAATCGACAGAAAAATATTGGAACTAACGTCAATTAAAAATAAGAAAGAAGACTACATTCCCTTTATGCTTGAGGATTACGTTGATAATCCTGTTGCCATCGCGCGAATCAAGGCAGGGATTACGCAAGAAGAGTTGGCGGAAAAATTGGGTGTATCACAAGCCTATATTTCAAAGCTTGAGGGGCAAGAAAAAGTGAGTCCTAAAACACTTCAAAAAATCTTGTCTTCGCTTGATGAGTATTGATGATTTTTTATTATTGTGCAGGTGCAAGTTAGCCTTATTTTAAAAGGCTTATACTGTTCGATGAATCCCATGTTTTTTTATATCGTTTATTTAATTCTTTTCATCGAACAAAATGTGTGTTCAATTAAAGCAAAAAACTGTTAAGACGTCTCAGCTCAACAACGGATAATATTTTCGTAGGATTAAATTGCTGCCATTGAACAATAATGCACTTAAATCTTACTTGTTGTATTATATCCCTGAAATATGAACCGCTACGGGTATTAAAATCATTATTTTCAGCTTGTTGTGCAATAAAAAAGGAACAATGTAACAATGAAATCATTGCATCCAAAGGGAATGCATACACTTTGTGGAATAGAACTCATCGAGCGTGTGAGTTATTGCGGGATCCAGTCTTTGCTCGTTCTTTATTTAGCCAAGGCTTTCGCCTTGCCTCAAGCACAAGTTTATGTAATTTACGGTGCTTTTGTTGGATTAACCTTCATTGTCTCGATTGGTGCTGGTATCGTTGCCGATCGTATATTGGGTTTACCACGGGCAGTCACACTTGGTGGGATATCTATTTTACTGGGCAATCTGCTTTTAGCCCTGTCTTCCCCTCATACTGTTTATTTAGGGTTAAGTTTAAT
>JAIELR010000099.1 GCA_019752835.1 Gammaproteobacteria bacterium
CTTATAGGAAGAAGCCTATTTCAGCACCAGCTGTCCAACACATATCTGATGACTTAAACGCAGGGACTGTTGAGTAAAGAAACACTGTTTACTAATTATCATAAATTTTGTACTATAGACAATCATAATAATATATTGCATAAACCAGAGGAACAACCATGAATGATTTTAAAGTTGCCGATTTAACGTTGGCTGACTGGGGGCGTAAAGAAATCGCCATTGCTGAAACAGAAATGCCAGGCTTAATGTCCCTCAAGAAAAAATTTTCAGCAGAAAAACCCTTAAAAGGCGCTCGCATTGCGGGTTGTCTTCACATGACGATACAAACAGCTGTGTTGATTGAAACCCTCATAGCACTAGGTGCAGAGGTTCGTTGGTCTTCATGCAATATATTTTCGACTCAAGACCACGCTGCTGCAGCAATTGCACAAGCGGGTATCCCCGTTTTTGCCTGGAAAGGTGAAACAGAGCAGGAATACTGGGACTGTGTGGAACAAACCATACAAGGTCCTAATGGTTGGATCCCCAATATGGTCTTAGATGACGGCGGTGATTTGACACAAATTCTTCACGATAAATACCCTGAAATTATGGCGCAAGTACGCGGCATCACCGAAGAAACAACCACCGGGGTCCGTCGCCTATATGAAATGGCTAAAGAGGGCTCATTATTAGCACCCGCCATTAATGTGAACGATTCTGTCACGAAGTCAAAATTCGATAATCTCTATGGCTGCCGTGAATCGCTTGTCGATGGCATTAAGCGCGCAACCGATGCCATGATTGCAGGGCGCGTTGCAGTAATCCTGGGTTATGGCGATGTAGGAAAAGGTTGTGCTAAATCTTTAGCGGGCATGGGCGCACGGGTTATGATCACTGAAATTGATCCCATTTGTGCTTTGCAAGCGCTGATGGAAGGATATCAAGTGGTGACTATGGAAGAAGCCGCTGCGATTGGCGATATTTTTGTCACCGCCACGGGTAATGATCGTGTCATTACCTTGCAACATATGCAAAAAATGAAAAACCAAACCATCATTTGTAATATTGGCCACTTTGATTCTGAAATTGAAATTGCTGAATTGCGTCAATTTGAATGGGAAAATATTAAACCTCAAGTCGACCATGTCATTTTCCCCGATGGAAAGCGCTTAATTGTTTTAGCCGAAGGTCGTTTGGTTAACTTAGGTTGTGCCACAGGACATGCAAGTTTTGTGATGTCCATGTCTTTCACTAATCAAGTTTTAGCACAAATAGAGTTATGGAAATATGCTGACCGTTACCAAAAGCAAGTCTATGTATTACCTAAACACTTGGACGAAGAAGTCGCTCGTTTGCATCTTGAAAAATTGGACGCAAAATTAACCATTTTGACCGATGAACAAGCTAAGGCTTTAGGCATATCGAAAACAGGGCCTTATAAACCTGATTCTTATCGTTATTGATAATGCGAAAAATCCGTATTTATACACCGCAATCACTTCATGTTGGAGGGATTGCGGTTTTAAACGCAAACGCGGCTAATCATGTTATTCGTGTTTTGCGTTTGTCGGCCAATGCTGTATTGCATCTATTTAATGGTGATGGCAATGAATATTCTGCCCGCATCACTGAAACCACAAAACAAGAAGTCATCTTAAACGTAGAAGCCGCTATATCAACGCCCTTTTGCAACGAAGCCTTATCGCTCCATCTTGGTCAAGTGATTTCACGCGGTGAGCGCATGGATTTTACCTTACAAAAAGCCGTCGAATTAGGCGTTACCGCTATCACGCCCTTATTCAGCGAATTTTGCAATGTTGTGTTAGCGGGTGATCGTCTTGAGAAAAGAATGTCACATTGGCAGGGAGTCATTATCAGTGCTTGTGAGCAATCTGGGCGTACAGATATTCCAGTACTGCATCCTACACAAAAAATTGACGCTTGGATGACAAAAACAGAGGCTCGCTACAAGTTAACGCTTGATCCTACTGGCTCACACAATTTAAAAAGTCTCGCCTTTGAGAAACAATCAACCGATCAAATAGATTTTACCCTGCTTATTGGAAGTGAAGGTGGTCTAAGCGATAAAGAGTGTCGTTTAGCCAGTGAGCAGGGTTTTCTCGGCATCAGACTTGGCCCCCGCATTTTACGCACTGAAACCGCTGCCCTTGCCACCATTGCCGCCCTGCAAAGTTTGTATGGTGATTTTAATTAATATATACTCTGCGCACTTCAATTTTCGGCGTCGTTGCAGTTGACGTTTGATTCGGGCCATCCATGGCCCTCACCCCTGCGGGGCGGCCTGTGGCCGTCAAAATTGGCATTCCTGCCAATTTTTCACCGCCGTCATGTACGGGAAGTACACTCCGGCGGTTCGAGTCAACCGCGCCTAGCCGAAAACCGAATTGCTTTGAGTATACTCGTATGTATGTTTGAATTTTTTCATGATACACTCGATGCTTAAAGAGCGACTTAAGGCCACGTTATGGAAAATCTGCACAATCAACCGACGACTTCGCGCATAGAAAAACCTTTTTGGGTGATTTGGTCCGTCGAGTTATGGGAACGCTTTGGTTTTTACGGCATTCAAGCCATTATTACCTTGTACTTTGTTAAACAGTTAGGCTATACCGAAGCGCAAAGTTTTTATGTCTTTGGTTCTTTTACCGCCTTATCTTACGCGTTTGTGTGGATTGGAGGATGGATAGGCGATAAATACCTTGGGGCCAAATGCACTATGGTATTAGGAACTACTTTCCTCATGTTTTCCTATGCTGCACTCGGATTTTCCAACTCCCATACGATTTTCTATGCCTTAGCCGGCATCGTGATTGGGGGCGCCTTATTCAAAGCCAACCCCGCTTCACTCATTTCAAAAATGTATGCCAAAGACAACGCGACCTTGGATGGCGCAATGACGCTTTACTATGTAGCTGTCAATATTGGTTCACTGGTCTCTATGTCACTCACTCCCATTATTGCCCAAAAATATGGCTGGTCATATGCATTTTGGCTTTGCGCACTGGGTTTGTTTTTTGGGCTTTTAAGTTATGCACTATTTAAAAAACTCCTCATAAATATCGGAACGCCGTTAGACAATAAACCGGTTAATTATTTTCGCGCGGGATTAACGACTATTGGCAGCCTCATTATGATATTAGTCGTCACTCAATTATTGAATCATACGACGATATCCAATTGGATAGTTTATTCCATTGTGAGTCTGGGTTTTGTATATTTTTTAAAAATTGCTATTTCTCTTGAAGGCATTGCGCGTCTTCAAATGCTCGTTGCATTTGTGCTGATTCTACAAGGTGTTTTGTTTTTTGTGCTTTATTACCAAATGCCGACTTCATTAGTTTTTTTCGCCGTGCACAATATTAATAATCATTTTTGGGGATGGTCTATTTCGCCAGCGCAATATCAGGTACTCAACCCCCTCGTCATTTTATTGATGTCGCCTTTTTTAGTCCGATTATACCGCACGCATCCGGCGACCCATGTCACAAAATTTTGCATCGGCATGACCCTATGTGCCTCTGCTTTTTTGGTCTTGAATCTACCTCAATATTTCAACACCAATGGTTTAGCATCGCCCTGGTGGATGGTGTTAACGTATTTTCTCCAATCTACCGGTGAGTTACTTATTTCCGGGCTAGGTCTTGCCATGGTTGCAGCTCTCTGCCCCAAATCAATGACTGGTTTTGTGATGGGAATATGGATGTTAACCAATATGTTAGCGGGACCTATCGCCGCTTGGTTGGCAGGTATGACAGCCCCCACCTCAGCAGAGACTCTTTCAGCAGTGGCTAGTATGAGTGTTTATAGCCATGTATTTACTGAGATAGGTCTATTCACAAGCGCCATTGCCTTAATCATGTGGGTTAGTCGGCCGATGCTAAACAGATTATTAGTACAAAAAAATTAATGGGTAGGTAGCTCGGATGGAGCGCTGCGCAATCCGGGATCGAGCCCCAAAGATTACGTTAGTGAACGACTTGCGGGCGCAGAATTTTTAGTATTTCAATGTCAATACCTGTTAGCCGACTGACCTCTTCCAAGGAGCGACCCTGTCTCAGCAGGTTAACCGCTTGCACGGTGCTGTTTACGCCTTCCACTCTGCCCTCTACTCTGCCTTCTGCTTTGCTTTCATTGCGCGTTACATCGAGTAAATTCATCACAGACTCCTGAAATTGAGGTGGAAAGTGGCTAACATACATTTCCCAGTACTTGCCAGATTCTCCCTGCTTTGCTTCAAATAAATAAGTGTTGTATTCTAACACAGTTCGGCCCATTTCGCTATCAGGGTGAATCCCAAACTCATGGCAAGTATCGACTAATATCTCGATTTTTTGCTCAAGGCTCATCCCTAAAGAGCGGTAAAGACTCATGAGCATTAAGGTTGCAATATGAGTGCGTTCAAAGCTAGTGGGTGCCAATGTCCCCACATCGAGCAATTGAAACGGGTTTAAAAATACTTCTCGCGCAAGCGATGACATTTCACCAAACAAATTAAAAAAATCACGATCATGTGACCAAGGATCTACACCATTGTAAACGATTAAGGGATACACAAGAGGCAAAGGTAAAGGCTTTTTCTTATTTCGCAAAACATGTCGTCTTATCCCATGCAGCGTGTAATACAAGACACGAAAAGGCATCAACGGATCAGATTGAGATTGATGTTCTAGCATAACAAACAAGTACGCTTTTCTACTATCAATCTGCTTAACGCTAAATATCAAATCGCTTTCATTTTTTCGCAACCTGGCATCAATAAAGGTTGCATTTTCCATGCGTAAGGTTGATAAGTCGATTTTTTCAAGGACCATTCGAGGTAATTTTGACTGAAAAAA
>JAIELR010000244.1 GCA_019752835.1 Gammaproteobacteria bacterium
TGATCGAATTTTTTTGTGATTCAATGGCCGTTCTATGACTCTAATATTCTTTAGTAATGTAATACGTGATAAGCCCTCTCAGCGACAGCTATTGCCAGATCAGGGCTCGTGCCGTCTTCAAGATGCCATGATGCTGAAAGTGCTGCATAGGCTAATACCCATTTCAATAAACGAGTACGATCCACATCAGCCCATTTTGCAATGAGCGTTGCTTGCTCTTCCAATCGACACGATTTTGTGGCGACCTCAAGGTTAGGATTACAAAAAATATTGGCAAAATCAAATGTGCGTTCACCTATAAGGCCTTTCGGATCGATAACCCGCCAGCCATGCTCGCCAAAATCCAAAATATTGCCGTGGTGGATATCGCCATGCAGGGCTGTAACATCCTGTGGGTTATTTAAAAGTTCCTGCGATAATAACAGCGCTTCCTGAAATAAACCGCCGTGCTGCTTGGCCATCGGTTCTAAAGCTCTGAACCAGATATTGAGCGGAACAAGCTCCGAAGGAAAATGCTGGCTTTGCGATTGGTGCAATTTATTCGTGACTTCACAGATAATGCGCGTTGCTTCGTTGTCTTGACCTTGGGTTGCCATGGTGACAAGTGAGCGATGACCCATCGCACGTTCCATTAAAATAGCCGGATTTTCATGGGCAAATACCTGCACTGCGCGCTGTTTTTGCCAGAAAAGCAAAAGTGAGAAGCCTCTTTGCTCTTCCTCAGTTTTGGCAATTTTTAACATAGCAGGCTTTCCTTGATAACGAACAGGCAGCAGTTGACTGCTTGCCGTTGTAATCGATTCGCCATCGGGTTGTAAGTACCATTTAACAAGGTAAGGATAAAAGTCAGTCATCTATATTTTCTGCATCGCATAAAAAATACGGCCTAAGGTTAATTAATGATTATATTAGCATTAACCATGAAATGGCCGAAAGATTTCAGCATCCTCAAAAATTTTTGATTATTCCATTCCAGCGCAACTGCCAGGGAGGGTTTGGTGTTTGCCTATCAACATGCAGTGACTGCACAATAATTAATTTTAGGCAGAGCAATGATGGATGCAATTTAACCAAAAGTGGCAAAAAATGTCCAATTCGGCACAGAAACGAATTGCTTAAATGGCCAAAAAACTATAATCTTCTGTCTGTGTGTATAAGCGTCTTATTAACGGGAGAGATAGTCATGCCTCAAAAAGTACATAAAACTCAATCTAAGACACCTGCGACGCATCAGGATACTATAATCGATAGTATGCCCAAAAATAATCTTTCTTTAACTCCAATGCGAAAAATCAATAAAAATACTTTTTTCGATGAGAAAAATACCTTGACACCCGAAGAGTTTTTTACACCTCTACGTGCTAAGTTGAAAAGTAATGCTGAAGTATGGAATGAAAAGAAAATTTATTATCTTGTTAATCCAAGGAAAAATGAAGCAAAAAAAAGAAAAATCACCTTCACAAGAAAAATATCTGATAAAGAGTTTAACGCGAAAAAAAATAATTTTCATCAAGAGTTATTGTTTTTATCTACACATGAAATCAGTCAAGCTAAATCAAGATACGCATTTATTCCAAAAAACAATCTTATCAAATTACGCGAGTTATTGAAAAAAAATACGCAATATCTTGATGTTACGCATATAACCATATTATTAACCACGTTATCTAAAATAGAAGAAGGGAATAGCAAATATCTTATTGAAAGCATAACAAACCTGGTTTTAGAAAAATTATTAACGTATCTTACGCCTTCGGGTAAAAATAAAGATATTAATACAAAAGATATTTTTTATATTTTACGAGCACTTCCTTTCCTTAGTATTTGTCATAAGGATTATAAAGAACTTTATAAGCAGCTTGTGGATTATTTATTTTTCCAATGTGAAATGTTTCCCTTTAATTTAACTCGCAAGATATTAATTTTAAACATATTAATTCAATTGAAATTTCAATTTATCAATAAAGATAAGTTGGAAAAATTGACGAAAATATTTTTAAATGACTTGACGAGGGAGAATGTTATAGCTTTAAAGCCCGAAATAAAGTCAAAATTCTGGGAGTTTATGATTATTTATAATCATCATTTTAATGACGATTTTTTAAACCATTTGTTTGAGCCTCTTGATATGGCGGTAAAAAGCAAGGGAAATAGATGCAATGCTAATCCTTCAGAGCTTCAATTGTTCTGTTATACCGCCATGAAAAATTTATTATCAAAAAATAATAAAAACGCGATATCGCTTGAGTATCAAGTAGGCCCTTACTCGATGGATATTGCTTTTCCACAATTTAAAATTAATATAGAAATTGATGGAGCACATCATGAGCGACTATCAACATTAAGACCACCAGATACATTGCGTGATTGTATTTTACGTGAGCATGAAGGATGGCATATTATTCGAATTAATGAGAATAAAGATCCTTTTGGTCATTTTAATCCAATAGAACAAAATAAGAGTGATATTTTACAAAAATTGTATAAAATTTTTCGCACAACAAAAATTGCCGACTTGCTAAGTCATGATACTCTTGCGGCAATAAAAAAAGAACCACCCGCGATTGTTCCCTTACAGAAAAAAAACTGTTCCCCAAAGAAAATCAATAAAAAAAGACATGTAAAAATTGAATGTTATACTACTTTCGTTGGATTGTTTGATAGTGTGAAAAATCAACAACCTTCTGACTCGTTCGTAGAAAAGGTATCTATTTCAAAAAATATCATTTCGTTTGAGAAACTTGTAATTGATTCTAAAAAAAGGTCTAAAGCAAGATCTAACGTAAATGCTAAAACAAGCACTAAAGTAATGCGTAGCCCTCATGCTAAAAAACTATACTCAGATGTCGTTAAGCAAGAATCATTAATTCCATTTACAAAAGCAGTTAAGAGCGCTCCCCAGGCAATTATAAAACAAAATCCGAATCAAAAGGCAGATACAGTTTCGCATAAGCCTCATCGTGAATCGAAAAATGATAAAAAACTTAAGACACAGCAAAAAGTCACCTCTGTACAAACTTTTTTTGTGCCATGCCAAACGCCCAGTAACGAAAGTAAAACGCCAGTTGCACGGTTAAATACTCCGCCAGCACCGATGAGAAGAGGTTTAGTGGTTTTGCCTTCTATTTTAAAAACTCCGCAAAAAATGAGTCCATAAAAAAATGGGGAAATTAACAAACCTTTTTAAATATACTCAAAGTAATTCGGTTTTGACTTAGGCCATCCATGGCCCTTGCCCCTTCGGGGCGGCTTGCAGCCGTCAAAATTGGCTTTCCTGCCAATTTTTCGGCTAGGCGCTGTTGACGTAGGCGCCCTCCCGTGGTTGCCCATCTTCGGGTCGGCACGGGGGCCGATCCCTACAACAGCCACTGCGTGACACGTCCTTGTAAGGGCACTTGCAGTTCCTCATCTTCTCGGTAGGCATCAACCATATAGAAAAAGCCACAACATTAGGTTATAATTCTGTTCTTTAAAAAAAACAGGATACATAGAGGTGGCGATTGGCGGATAGTCTCCCTTTTTTACTCAATGATCGGTTGCGTTTAACCTGCATTAAGCTGGCTGGATTTAAATCATTTGTTGATCCGACGACGGTATCCTTCCCAGGGAATTTGGTCGGCGTTGTTGGCCCCAATGGCTGCGGTAAATCCAATGTGATAGACGCTGTGCGTTGGGTCATGGGCGAAAATTCGGCCAAAAACCTTCGGGCAGAAGCTGGAACCGATGTTATCTTTAATGGCTCCACTCAGCGTAAACCCGTGGGGCAAGCCTCTGTCGAGCTGATCTTCGATAACCCTAATGGTGCAATCGGCGGTGAATTTGCTCAATACAATCAAATCAGTATCCGTCGCCTTATTACGCGAGATTCAGTTTCTACCTACTTCTTAAATGGCACCCGATGCCGCCGCCGCGATATTACTGACATTTTTCTAGGCACAGGCCTAGGCCCTCGTAGTTACTCGATCATTGAGCAGGGCATGATCTCCAAATTGATCGAAGCCCGTCCTGAAGAGCTCCGCATTTACCTCGAAGAAGCGGCTGGTATTTCCAAATATAAAGAACGCCGTCGCGAAACCGAAAATCGCATTCGTCATACTCGTGATAACTTGGATAGACTCCGTGATATTAGCGATGAAATGGAGAAGCAACTTGAGCGTTTGAAGCGACAGTCTGAGTCGGCCATCAAATATAAAGAATGGCAAAATGAAGAAAATACCCGTCGAGTTGAGCTTTTAGCTTTGCGCTGGCGCTCTTTAAATGAGAAACGACTGCTGTTAGAAGAGCAAACGGCCCAACAAGCCGTTAGCTACGAGGCTGTTATGGCCGAAGAACGAGGTATTGAGACTGCACTCGAACATTTACGTGCACAACATATACAAGCCAATGAACAGTGGCAAACGGCGCAAGGGCATTTTTACGGCGTCGGTGGTCAAGTCAGTCGGCTCGAACAAATTTTGCAACATACCCAAGAACGTTTAATCGAATTAGAACGAGACAAGGCCCAAGCGGCGCTCAGCTTGCAAGAGCATGAGCAACATATTAGTGACGATAGTGCTCGTATTGCCGCACTTGAAGAATCTCTGGCAGCATTGGGACCTGAATTGGAAATGACTGCTGCGATGCGAGAGCAAAGCGCTGATATTTTGCAAAATAGTGAACAAGATAGACAAGCGTGGCAAAGTCAATGGGATAGTTTTAATCAGCAAGCCGCCAAAACTTCACAAGAGGCGCAAATTGCACAAACCAAAATTCAGCATAGCGAACAAGAAATTCAACGCACCAAGCAGCGGCTTGATAAATTCCAGGTGGAAATTGAAGAGCTGCAATTGG
>JAIELR010000246.1 GCA_019752835.1 Gammaproteobacteria bacterium
GCTTAAAGCAGCACCGATGAGATAAACTAAAATCGAGATAAAACTCATCGCCGTCCCCGTTACCGATAAGGAATTTGCTTCTGTCACGATCGGATAACTTAAAATTTGCGTTGTTGCAACGCCCCCTAATAAAGTGAAACTTATCATCAAAACTAAAAATGATGATGCAGGTATCAAAATAATAGCAATTATAATGATCAAAGAGGCAATTGCGCCGACTATCATGGTATTTTTTCGTGATAGCAGATGCGTACTTACCCAGCCGATCAACGGCGATGCAATAATCATTCCGATAAAAATCATCCCGATGACACTGTTTGCTTGCATGGAGGTTAGTGACTTTATGTTAATCAAATATAAACTACCCCATGTTGCTGCCAGCAATGTAACAGGCAAATTCATCAAGCCCGTATAAAATCCACATTGCCAATTAAGTGGTGATGAAAGAATTTCCTTTATTACCGGTCCTATTTTATGAGAGGGCTGTTGAGCAAGAACGGCCTTGTTTTTGATTACTTTTGTATTTAGCATTAACATCATCAAGAGACAGGAAATCCCACCATACGCAAACACGGTCAACAAAGCATTATGCCAACCGATGCTATTAACAATTTGTTCAAAGGGAGACTCAAGCACACCACCTAACATAGAAAATGCGATAATCATCGAATTCGCGATACCCAATTGCTTGCCCGAAAAACACTTACTTAAAATTTTCATACAGGCTAAAAAGCCAAAACAATTACTGATGCCGCAAAATACGCGGTAAATAATTAGAGTAAATACAGAAGGAAAAAAATAGAAACTCAGTAAGGCCATTAAATTAAGGGTAAATATTAAGAATATTATTTTTTTAATATTGCCTCTATCTAACCATAGTCCTGCGGGAATCAGAAAAATGGCAGCGCAATAAAAATACAACGATCCAATAAAACCAAATTCGGTATTTGATAAGCCTAAATCAGCGATAATATGTGTTGAAAGGCTATTGAAAATAGTCATTTGAAAAATGGCAAATTGAAAAAATAGTGCCCCGAAAAAAGCCGTTAGCCACATAGGTAAATTCCTTAAAAAATGATTATACTCAGCGCACGTCAATCAAAAAGTGGCTTGTCTGGCCTCAATTGTTTTAAAAACATATCGCAAGGCAAACATAATATACCCTCAATCATCAATTGCTCTGTTCCTTGATACAATAAAAAACATTGTGCCATTGGATAATCAATTTTAAAAGCTTGCAAGCTTTTTAAATCATGACGATCGACTCTAGAGCTATGCTTGACTTCTAGAGCATGCAAGCCTTGTGGTCCATAGACAATAAAATCAATCTCAAGCCCTGCGCGTGTTCGCCAATAGGAAATTGTAACAGGTTGTGCGCTGTATGCATTCCACGCAAGCAAGTGTTGTGCGACAAGCCCCTCTAAGGCCGCGCCACCAACCTCCTCTGGGCGATCAAGCTGACCCTGTGGCCGGATAGTATGATAAACGCCCGCATCAAATAAATAAAATTTAGGATGTGCCACCATCTCTCGTTGCGCGCGCTTAGTAAACACAGGTAATGTAAAAGCGAGTAAGAGATCCTCTAAGATTTGAATATAATTTTCTACTGTTTTGCGTTTTACCTCACACTCTCGCGCGATATTAGAAACATTTAGCAATGAACCATGAGAAAAACTAATGATCTCCATAAAACGCGCAAAACTATCCAGATTGCGCACTAATCCTTCTACTTGAATCTCTTCCAACAAATAAAGATTAACATAGCTTTGCAAGGAGAGTTGCGGGGTTTTATCATTTTGAATTATTGGCAACATTCCTTGTTTTAAAGCTTTAGGAAGATTAAAATTCGCGCCAAGCTCGCATGCCATAAAGGGATGTAATGAGCAATTTAGTGCTCGCCCAGCGAGTAAGTCAGCGCCACTACGTTTAATTTTACGCGCACTTGAGCCCGTTAAAATGAATTGTCGGCCAGGAGACGTCTCAATCAAGCTATGAACGACTGTAAGCAAGGAGGGAATTTTTTGGATTTCATCAATAATGATAGGTTCATTCTTGGAGCTTGCATTAGCTAAATCAAATAAGCGCTCAGGTTTGGCTAAATAAGTCCGAAAAACATCTGGTTTGAGCAAATCCAGCCACAATGCATCCTGAAATAGCATTCGCATCAATGTTGATTTGCCAGTACCACGAGGCCCAAGGAGAAAAAAGCTTTTTTCAGGTGGCGTGAATGCTCTTTGATATAGTTCCATTGTATACTCTCTGCAAAGTGGCATCGGCAATGCCATTTTTGATGTAATTATGGCATCAATGATGCCACTTTGCAAGGATTTAGAGTCCAACATGTTGATTGTGGCATCGCCAATGCCATTCTATCTGATTCAATTATGAGGGAGTAAATACCGCACCCCACTATAGCAACTCACTACCGATAGGCTTGCTGTCCAGCCAAGCGAGATCTTCTTAGTAAAGGATAATTGACTTTGGCTAAACTACTTTGGGGTAAAGTTTACTATCAAGAAAAATTTGCCGGTTGCAACTATCAATATGGCCATAGCCCAATTGAGTAAAAATATTGAAATAGCCAAACAGCGCATTGTAGATGCACCAATCGCAACACCATTATTAAAGAATAACCTTATACAATTATTGGAAAAAAGATGGAACGGAACATTCGCCTTAATTGGCCAGACCTTGTTAAAGAAGCAGTCACACGGCGGAAAGCACAGCATTTAACACAAGAGCAACTCGCTATTTTGGCAAATGTTAGCAAACCTACGCTAAACAACTTCGAACAAGGTAAAACCACTATTACACTAGCGAACGCTTTAAAAGTTTTGAGGACTTTAGGGTTGGAGTGAAATGCAGATCTTAATTATGTTATGTTGCAAAAAAATGCTACGTAACAAATAAAATATATAGCCATGCAACATACAATTTATCAAAAAATGGCATCGCTGATACCACGTTGCAATGAAGGCTGTTGTAGAGACAGCCCCCGTGGTTGCACGTCTCTCGGGCAGGCACGGGGGTCTGCCCCTACAACAGCCAACTCCTTGGTTACCCGAGAGTCAGTGCCTAATACAAATCACGGTAACAACAAAAAATCTTCCAGGGTAATGCCCTTTATCCGTTCCGTATCGAAATGATTCTTATTAATGACGGTTAATTGATTGTGCTGAAAATTTTTAAGAAACCAGGTGAAATTCATAGGATTAAATGAGCCAGATTTAACTTCAATAAATTTATTTTCATCTGGAAGCACAAAATCAATTTCATGTTCTTTTGATTGCCAAAAATTTAGGTGCTCTGGCAAATCATTTTCGCCTTTTATGCAAATGCGACGCCAAATTTCTTGTGCCACGGTCCACTCATAAATAACACCGAGTCCCTCCCCTAGCATTTTTAATCCATCAATAGTGCGTGGTTTCTCAGGATGCCAACTTAGGGCGACGTTTAAGTTAATAAAGTGATATTTGCACGGTTTGCGAAAGAGTGATATTTGACGCTCATTATCGTAATGAAAAGCAGGTATTACGGCCATAAGATCTATCAATAAATCGATATATCCTTGTGCAAGTGTATTATTAGCCAACCCGCTTTCTCGTGCAAGCTTTGCTTGGCCTATGGGTGTCCCTGCCATGCGATAAAGGCTTTGTAATACCGCGATTAAATGTGCTCGTGAACGCCCACTTGCTGCAAACTCACCTAAAATCCAATCCGTTGCAATGGTCGAAATATATTCGGGAATTCTACCTGTCGTTGCCAGCTCATTTGCTGCAATCGGCGATCCCCCCGACAAAATATAGGCCATTAATGAGTCAGTTTTAAAAATACTTCCACATTTTTCGATAAATTCAGCAAAAGAAATTGGTGTAAAAATATAGTTGGTACGCGCCAACTTACCTTTCCGGCCTGGAAGACGCTCGATTCCACGTCGTAAATCAGTGGCTTTAGAGCCTGTCGTTATTAATAACGTATCTTTTAATTCTCCGCTATCAATTAAACGCTTAATGGCTTTTTCCCAATTAGGAATAGCAGTAATTTCATCAATAAATAATCGCTTAACGGTAGCCGTTGTTGAAAAAAGCGCATTTAACAGCTTAATTTCATCGCTTAATTGTTCATAGTTTATCAGCTCATCACAATTCAAGTATAATGCCGTTCCTGGGCCAAATTGTTTGATAGTTAGAGCAATCTGCTGCTCCAGCCATGTGCTTTTACCATATTGCCTTGGACCGCGGATAATAATGACGCCCGGCTCAATGGGAAGTGTGTCTAAACCAAAGTCTTGTTTAAAAACAAAAGAAACATTTTTTAAGTTATCTACGCGAGGCAACACCCCTGGCACATTAAGATTGCCAACAATAAGACATTGATTTATTTCATTATTATTCACCTAAAAGCTCCCTAACGTTTAGAACGTTAAAATAACTAACGTTCAGGAAGTTAGTATAGCTAACGTTTAGAACGTTAGCAACTATTCAGCACTACATGTAGGGCTCTTTATCGTTTACTATTTACCCAATTTGCTATTTCAGAAAAATTTTTAAAATCGTCGATAGACTTAACAATAATTGGCAAGTTTTGCTGCTGAATAATATGTGATAAAGCTTTGCCTGGCCCAACCTCCAGTATGATACTGGCACCTAACTCGGTTAATACGCTTATTACTCGATCAAACTGGATCATTTGGCATGTTTGCCTGGCTAAATCATGCAACGCAGATGGGGCATCATATTGTACGTTGGCATTAATCCCCGAAACAATACGATAATTTAGC
>JAIELR010000254.1 GCA_019752835.1 Gammaproteobacteria bacterium
GATTCTTCTTTTAAAAGATACTATAATAACCAATAAAGCTAATTTTTGACGATAAAGGTTATCATGATGTCTTTTAATCTTCTCACGCCTCACGAAGTTGCGACACAACTGGCCGAACGGGCGCAAGCAAAACGGCTGGTATTAAATTTAAGTCAAAAAACACTCTCTGAGCGATCGGGGGTGAGTTTTGGGGTAATTAAAAAATTTGAGCGAACCGGAAAAATATCACTGGAATCATTGCTGCGATTGGCGTGGATTCTTGATGCCCTTGATGATTTTAATGCTTTATTTAAACCGGCACCGCCAGAATCTTTTCTCTCGCTCGACGAACTATTAAAAGCAAAAACCAGTCGCAAACGGGGGCGCTTATGAGTTTTCAAGCTATTTCATCTGTTAATGTTTACTATCAGCCCGGCTTAAAAAAACAATTGATGGGCCGATTAGCGCTAGAATCACGCAGAATTTTTTTTGAATATGATGCAGAATTTTTAAAAACAAGTTTGCAGCTTTCTCCGTTTAAACTTCCGTTAAAACCAGGCGTTATTATTGCTGAAAATCAACCATTTGAAGGCTTATTCGGTATTTTTAATGATAGCTTACCGGACGGATGGGGGCGACTTCTGCTTGATCGTAAGTTACTGCATTTAGGGATTAATCCTCGACAACTTTCACCTTTAGATCGGCTTTGTTATGTTGGGCATCATGGCATGGGTAGCTTGGTTTATGAGCCCGATATCGCACCATCAAATTTAACACCGAATAAAATCTTAGATGACATTGCCGACGAAATTGTACAGTTTCAGGAAAGTGAAAGTGATTATTTTGTGGATGAATTGCTTACTTTAAACGGTTCTTCAGCAGGCGCGCGACCAAAAATTCTAGTGAATATTGAGGGGAGGGATTGGATGATTAAATTTCGATCAATATTTGATCCCGCTGATATTGGCTCCATTGAATATGCATATCACTTAATGGCAAAAAAAGCTGGGCTCGATGTTCCTGACGCGATGTTATTTCCATCTCAAAAAAATAGACCTTATTTTGGCGTAAAGCGATTTGATCGAGAGGGTAAAAAACGCATTCATATGCACACGGCCAGCGGTCTATTACAAATAGATCATCGTATTCCGAGCATGGATTATGAAACACTGATGAAAATAACAATATCGCTGACGAAAAGCATACATGAATCCGAAAAACAATTTCGATTGGCGGTTTTTAATGTGTTCGCTCACAATCGTGATGATCATGCTAAGAATTTTTCTTTTTTAATGGATAGCGCAGGCTTATGGCGCGTTTCACCCGCCTACGATCTCACTTTTTCCTCAGGCCCAGCTGGTGAGCACTGTAGCATGGTAATGGGTGAGGGCAAGCATCCATGTCGTACCCATCTGTTTAAACTGGCTGAATTTAGCAGTATACAACCAGAAAAAGCCGAACAAATTATTGATGAAGTCAGCGCTGCTGTTTCAGAATGGAAACGATTTGCTGATGAGGCGGAAGTAAGTAAGCCATCATATTCTATGATAAAAAACGCGTTGGACAAGGTTATCTTAAATTAAAGCGTCATAACAGGCGCCAGTTAATTAATTTTCTAAGGAAAAATCTGTATATGAATGAAAAATCGTTTACTCAATCAACAAAAGACTTAATGAGGCCTTCTGCCATTAAATTTGTGGTTTTACTTGGTATAGTCAGTCTTTTTGCGGACATGACGTATCAAGGGGCACGTAGCATAACGGGGCCTTATTTGGCGTTATTGGGTGCGAGCGCTGTGGTCGTCGGTTTTGTCGCTGGATTTGGCGAGTTACTTGGTTACAGCTTGCGATTAGTCTCAGGCTATTTGGCCGATCGCACAGGCAAATACTGGTCGATTATGATTACGGGTTATGTTTGCAATTTATTGGCTGTTCCTTTATTAGCCTTGGTGAATCATTGGTGGATGGCGTCAATTTTGATTATTTTGGAGCGAACGGGTAAGGCGATTCGCACGCCAGCTCGGGATGCCATGCTTTCTCATGCCAGCCAACGCATTGGAATGGGCTGGGGCTTCGGTTTACATGAAGCGCTTGATCAAACCGGCGCCATGGCGGGGCCTTTGCTGGTTGCCTTAGTTCTCTATTATAAAGATGGTTACCATTACGCGTTTGCTTTATTAGCCATACCTGCTTTATTGGCGATCATTATACTTTTGTTTGCGCGTCACCTATACCCACATCCTCAATCCTTGGACATACCTCAGGTTCATTTAGAAACAAAAAGTCTACGAGATAATAAGGTTTTTTGGATTTATTTAATCGGTGCTGGACTTGTTGCCGCTGGTTTTGCTGATTTTCCACTTATTGCCTATCATTTCGAAAAAACAAAGGTGGTCTCGATGGTGTGGGTGCCGATAGCTTATGCATTGGCTATGGGTGTTGATGGAGTCGCGGCGCCTTTATTGGGCCGTTTATATGATAAATATGGTTTTATCGTTTTAATTGTGGTGACTGTGATTTCTTGTTTGTTTGCTCCTTTTGTCTTTCTGGGAAATTTTTCCTGGGCAATAGCCGGTGTTATATTATGGAGCATAGGGATGGGCGCTCATGAATCGCTGATGCGTGCTGTAGTTGCAAACATGGTCCCCGCCAATAAACGTGCCTCAGCTTATGGCGTATTTAATATGGGATTTGGTCTTTTCTGGTTTTTAGGTAGTGTATTGATGGGGGTATTGTATGATATTTCCATTCCGTGGTTAGTGGCTTTTTCACTGCTGATCCAGTTAAGTGCAATTCCAATATTAGCGTTAGTAATTAATAAGAAGGAGAGTGGAACATGAACTATTGGTTAATGAAATCGGAGCCCAGTACTTTTGGTATCGATCATTTAGCGGCTCGTCCAAAGCAAACGGCAGCATGGGATGGTGTGCGAAATTATCAAGCACGCAATATGATGCGTGATGACATGAAGGTCGGTGATCTTGCGTTTTTTTATCATTCAAATGCGATACCACCAGGCATTGCAGGGATCATGCGCATTACGCGAGAGGCCTATCCCGATGTGACTCAGTTTGATATGGCGAGCAAATATTATGACCCTAAAGCGAGCCCAGATAACTCGCGTTGGGTGGTGGTCGATGTTACTTTAGTTGAAAAATGGGATATTTTTTTGCCCCTTGAGCAGTTTAAGCATGAGCCTGGATTAAGTGGCATGCAAGTTCTTCGCAAGGGTAATCGTTTGTCGATTACGCCGGTTACGGAAGAACAATGGAACATTATACTCTCGCTAAAGTGAAAGGTATTAATTTCCATGGTCATCGGGCGCTTCTCCGCCAGCTGAACCAATACTTGGTGTTGAGGGTGCGCTTCTTTTTTCAGCTTCGTCTTCGGCTGAGGGCGTATTTTTTAGCTGTTCAATTAACGCCTCTTTTTGAGCGGCGGAGAGTTGTTTAACGACATGACTTAAATCAGGCAATTCAGCTTTATTATTTTTAAGGACTGCCTCGGGATCCGGTTTCATTTGTTTTTTCTGAAGCTTAGGATGTGCAATTTTCATCGCTTGCTCAACCCCTATTTTTGAACTATCGTCAGATTTTTTATCAAGCAGGTTATGCACTGATTGACTTTTATGTTTGAGATTGTTCTGATCAATGTTGCTTTGTTCGTTAATATTATGGAGCAAGAATTTTTGACTGTTAATTTTTTCTTCTTGGGCGTCTGTTTTTTCCTCAAGCAATTTATTTTCTGATTCGCTTTCAGTTATTTTTCGTTCTAATTCTTGATGATGTATTTCTTGGGGGCCGACTATTTTATGATAAAACACACTTGCTAATGTGCCTAAACCCATCGAAAAAGCAAGAACACCCGCAGAGACGGCTACTGCAGTCAGCGGTGCGGCTGCAATCAGTGCCATGGGCGGTAGACTAAAGACAAGTGATGCGGCAATGGCGGTTACTGATAAGATGGTTGCAAAAACCAACACAACCGTTTTTAAGCCCATTGCTAAGCTTGAACCCAGGCTAACCTTGGGCTCAGAAACAGAGGGTTTAGTCGCTTTTGACTGCTGAGATGTATGTAAATTTTTGAAGGAGTTTGTTGTTCTCGTGGCATTTTCTTGTGGGAATTGCGCTAATTCAGTAGCATTCATCTTAGGTTCAATAATTTTCTTCAACGTATCAAGCGCTTGATTCATTTGCTCTTTAGTCGAAGTAGAGTTTTCAAAAATCGATAAACTTTCTAAAACATTACTGCGTTCATCTGTCATTAAAAATGTTGCTCGTTCATTATGCGACAGACTTTTTATCTTATTAAACAAAAACTCAACGTAGTTATAAGCATTTTTTTTCTGTGTATCATTCGTTAATGCGGCGTCAATCGAAATGATGAGTCCATCTAATGTTTTGGTATTCTCCGCTTGTTTCTCTTCTAAACGTGCTTTTTTATTCAGCTCAGCATCAAGTCTATTTTCTAAATCATCAATGAATTTTTGTTCTTTTCGGGCTTTGAGTATGTTGCGCGTGCCCACGACCAGGCCTAATCCTACGGCGAAAAGGAAGGCTACAAGGGTAATGGGGGGGAACAACGCGGAGACTGCAAAAGCGGCGAGAACTGAGGTAAGTAAGGAAAATAGCGGCGCATAGCTGCCAATAAACCCCATTAATCCGGCCGATGTATAGGCTATTGCTTTGCCTGCTCTTTTTTTACTCATAATTGGGTACCTATATGCTAGAAGTTTCTTAAATAGACTTCTAGTGTAGTCTGTTTATATTACGAAAGTATTAAATTGACGTTTAATT
>JAIELR010000001.1 GCA_019752835.1 Gammaproteobacteria bacterium
ATGACTCATCTGATAGCAGCTCTGATGAAGATAGATCTTATAGCTCTACAGACTACAGCTTCCAGTAATAACCTATTCCCCGGATTGCGCTGCGCTCCATCCGGGCTACAATTACTAGTCATTACGCTCGGAGGCTATTGTAGGGGCAACCCTCCGTGGCTGCCCGTTTTTTGGGCAACCATGGAGGGTTGCCCCTACAACAGCCCTCGAGCACTTCAGCTTTTACTTTTAAGATTGACACCTCATACAAACTTTTGCGTCGAGATGCGGGTATTCTGTATAATGCCCCTTCTTTATTCTCACACAGCGACGCCCATGAGTGATCCAACCGCCCTTTTTGAAAAACTTCAGGATTATATTGAGCCTTACACTGGCCAGCGCTTAGTCTCGACCCAAAAAGTTGATATCAAGCATGAAAACCATGTTTTGACCGTTCATATTCAATTGGGTTTTCCTGCGCTTAGCTACAAACAAACCCTCGAAGCCGATATTCGCGCTTATCTGGGCTCATCCTTGCCCTCATCAGCGGTATTCAATATTACCTCTGTTATTCAGCCCCACATCGTTCAAGGGGGCTTAAAACCCTTGCCTCAGGTAAAAAACATTATTGCGGTGGCCTCAGGAAAAGGTGGCGTTGGAAAATCAACCACCGCGGTTAATCTCGCGTTAGCACTTCAAGCTGAAGGCGCTAAAGTCGGGATCCTTGATGCCGATATCTATGGTCCGAATCAACCGCAAATGCTGGGGATTTGTCAAAAACCTGAAAGCAAAGATGGTAAGCACATGGAGCCTATCGTCAGTCACGGCTTGCAATCGATGTCTATCGGCTATCTTGTTGAACAGCAAACCCCTATGGTTTGGCGTGGCCCGATGGTCAGCGGCGCATTGCAACAATTATTGCAAGATACCGCCTGGCATGACTTAGATTATCTTATCGTTGATCTGCCGCCAGGTACTGGCGATGTCCAACTCACCTTGGCACAAAAAATCCCTGTCAGTGGCGCTGTAATTGTTACCACCCCTCAGGACATTGCCCTATTGGATGTTCATAAAGCCATAGGCATGTTTCGCAAAGTAAATGTGCCTATCCTTGGCGTGATTGAAAATATGAGTCTGCATATTTGCAGCCAATGCGGCCATCAAGAACCTATTTTTGGCACAGGCGGGGGTGAGTTAGTTGCAGCGCAATATGAGGTGCCTTTACTCGGCCAATTACCGTTAGATATTCGTATTCGTGAACAGGCCGATCGAGGCAACCCCACGGTCGCTGAAAATCCTGATTCGGCCTTGTCGATCTTGTACCGTACTATCGCCTCAAAACTCAGCGCGCGCTTATCAGTGCGAACCAAAAATATGCCTTCAAAATTTCCTAAAATTGTAGTGAGTGACTAAATTATGTCGATTAAATCCGACCGATGGATCCGTGAAATGGCGCAAGAACATGGGATGATTACGCCCTTCGCGGCAGAGCAAGTTCGCGAAGTAGATGGTCAAAAAATCATTTCTTATGGTTTATCCAGCTATGGATATGATGTCTGTTGCGCCCCCGAATTTAAAATTTTTACCAATATCAACTCTGCGATTGTTGATCCCAAACGATTTGACGCAAATAGCTTTGTTGACATACGCGCGGATGTTTGTATTATTCCCCCCAACTCCTTTGCCCTCGCCCGCACGGTTGAGTATTTCCGGATTCCACGTAATGTGCTTACCATTTGTTTAGGCAAATCAACGTATGCGCGCTGCGGCATTATTGTGAATGTGACACCGCTTGAGCCAGAGTGGGAAGGACATGTGACGTTGGAGTTTTCCAATACCACCAACCTGCCCGCAAAAATTTATGCGCATGAAGGTGTCGCACAAATGTTATTCCTTGAGTCCGATGAAGTATGCGAAGTATCGTATAAAGATCGAGGCGGTAAATATCAAGGTCAACGAGGGATAACCCTCCCCATTGCATAACGAGATGTATTTTTATGATTAAAGAAAAACTCCCTTTTTGGGGAACCCTATCAGGCGCCATAGGCAATATTTTTTCCTATCTGCCTTTTCGTCCCAATACTTATACCTGGTTAACGGTTATCGTTGCCGGTATTGGTTTGGTTGCTATCATTCTGCATCATGTCGGTCTGGGTTTAGCCTTATTTATCGTCGCGGGTGTACTCGATATCATCGATGGTGGATTAGCAAGGCATTTGGGGCTCGCCTCACCTGCCGGTGCTTTTTTAGATGGCAGCCTTGATCGTTTTGTCGATTTTGCGGTTATTTTCAGTTATTTTTGGTTACCGATACAAGCACCGTGGTTATCTTTAGGTGAGTGGGTTGCTATTGCCGTTTTTGTCGCTATTATTCCATCATTTGAAGTTGCTTATGCAAATCATCGCAAAGCAGTCGATGATCCCAACGAAGTAAAAATATGGCGTATCTTAAACCGCGGTGAAATGTACCCCTTAATGTTAGCCGTTATTTTAGCCAGCAAATATAGCCCAGTAGTAGCAGGATGGTTCCTTGTCGTATGGGTCGTTTTAGCGTTGATTACCACTTTTCAAACGCTATATATTGCATTAAAGTTAGCGAAGGCATAATGAATAATTATGGGAGGCAAAAAAATGTCTTATACAAAAGAGCAAATAAAATCTTACTATAACAGACTGAAATCTGACGCAAAAATGGACGACGCGGAAATTATCGTCGTTCGAATGGATGAGCTTAGATCGTTAGTTCAAAATTGGGGTATCGTCAATGATGAACAAATCGCTGAACCATATAAATTCAAAAACAAGCCGCACTCGGGAGCATCTCTTTATATAATACAGAACGAATTTAATAGACTCATGGCGAAATTAAATGCGCATATTGAAAACAATGAAGAAACAGACGTTATCTTAGCTCAAAACCGTCTCAACACATTGGTCTTATCTAAAGACATATTTAAATATGCGGTTGAATCTCTAATAAATACTCGGCGCGAGACAACTAAATTTGATAACATCAAATTTACACCCAAAACTTTCACATGCGACTTCCTCGCCAATGCTAAAAATAAGGCAGAAAAAATAAGCTTACCTGTTGCCGCTACCTCGGTATCTCACACTCAAAATCAGTCCCAAATTGAAGTCTTAGAAAATTCTAATAAAGAAGGCTTAATAGTCGTAAACAATACCTCTCTAGAAACAAAATTCAATAATGATTCAAAGTGCTCTAACAATAATAATGAGCAACAAAGTAAACAACGGGCAATGTATATTGCAAAATTATTCCCTGTATATGATCCCACACAAGGCGGTAACAATAGCAATAATCAAATACCGATACAGTCTAAATGCCGCCGTACAAATAACTCTCTCTCGGTAGATACGAAAAAACCTGAATCATTTTATACGCTAAGCCAGATGCTTAAAAAAAAACAGTACTATTCCATCCTCTAATAATACTCAACAAGAAAATTTGCCGAAGAAAAATAATTTAGCCGCCTCTAATATAGCTCAAAAAAGAAAAGCGGAAGTAATAGATAATAATAACTTAATGACGATTAAACCTGAATCGTTTTATAGGCTAAGCCAGATGCTTAAAAAAAACAGTACTTTTCCATCCTCTAATAACACTCAACAAGGAAATTTGCCGAAGAAAAATAATTTAGCTGCCTCTAATATAGCTCAAAAAAGAAAAGCGGAAGTAATAAATAATAATTCAATTACAATTAAAGAAGTTAAAAAACCGAAATATGACTATCAAGACGATAGTTTGATATGCTTTAGCACTGATAGCGATAGCGACTTTGATCCAAAGATTGATAGTGATAATGACTCTTTTGATAGTGATTTTTCGTCTTCATCTCCATCGCGTAAATAAAGTATGGCGCCCCATTGGTCATTTTTATAAAGTACGCAAATACGTAAAAAATACTTGACAAACAGAAAAATAGCGTTTTTAATAAGCTCCTTTGTTTAATGATTTACACATTTACTGCATAATTTGCATACAAAAATAATCCTTAAATGAAAAATTCTTTTTCAAGACAATAAAGGCAACATTGCATACTTTAAGTCTTTTTTGTCATATTTCGCGTTAAGAAAGGGCTAATAGCAAAAATAGGTATTAATACAGACATCTAAAAAAGGAGTAATCAATGAACAAAAGTGAATTTCAAGAAGCGCTTGCAAACGGAAAGCTCAAACTAGTTAAGCAGGGAGTACGCGAATTTGGCGTAAATGCAGATCTAACCAATTATATACCTTTTACTAGCAACCCTTCCTCCCTTTATGAAGCTCATCATTGGGAATACAGGCCCCTGCATTGGGCTGTTCAAGGAAATCAACTGAAAGTCATTGATTATCTTATCGAAAATGGAGCGAACATCAATCTTGGCAACAAAGTAGGTAATACGCCTTTACATCTGGCAATCTACCTAGGACGTACGGAAAGTGCTTTATTATTACTTGAGTATAAAGCTTCTTTAACGATAAAAAATAAAAAAGTAACACATACCACATTTTGGGGGATAGGTCCTACGTTTAAACTTAGCCCTGAAGAAGGGTGTACTCCTCTCCACTATGCAGCCCAGTGGGGAGATATAAATGTTATTGGAAAAATGTTATCTCACATTGCCAATTTCGAAATATTAAATGATGCTGCTTTCATTGATAAATATGGGCGCTATGAGCAAATCTTGCAGGCAAAAACGCCCTTACAACTCGCACGTAAACGACGACTTGAACCCAATATGGATAAAGATGAAAATGAAATCGGCGTTCAAATAAATGAC
>JAIELR010000146.1 GCA_019752835.1 Gammaproteobacteria bacterium
GATCAGTGGACTGAAAATATCGAAAAGATAAGCACATTATGTACTCAAATACAGGCGCATGTTGGACAAGACTTGGAGCAACTCATCGAACAACTGCTCAAAGAGCAGCCTTATTTTAAACCATTTCAAAACATATTGAAGAATTTAATAAAACAGCCAAGTGTAAGAGCTCTTAACACCTTAAAAGACGCGCTTAATACTGATCTACAAAAAACAAACCAGAAAGTTGACGATCTAAAAACACTCACGCTCGACTATGCCGTCCATTTGAATAGCCAAAAAAACAATCTCAACCTCCTTAATGATAAAAAAGATAGTACTAACACGTTGTGGGTTCAGTTACTCGCTCCGAGGCCAACACCTTTATTAGCTCAATGGAAAACGAACCATCAGGCCTTGAAAAATTATGAGAATGAATTCAGAAAGAACTACAAAGTCTTAGCACAAGCGCGAGACAGTTGGTTTTTGGACTATTTAAGAGCTGTTGTCTCAGTCATTCCTGCACTGTTTAATTTGGGCATCCATGAAAACTTGTGGCGCACGAAGGGGCTAAAGTTCAAAGACAAGGCAAAAGAAATCTTGGGGATTACGCCTCCAATGCGAACATCTTAGCCTTCAACCCCGCCACCTCATCATGGCTCAAATATAAACCCAGTTTAGTCCGGCGCCACAAAATATCGTCCGCCGTTTTAGCCCACTCATAATCAATCAAATACCGCACCTCTTTTTCATACAGTGTCGCACCAAAATAATGACCTAGATCACTTAATTGTGCAGTATTCTTGAGTAAATGTGCAATATTCGTCCCATATTGGCTTACATATCGATTTAAGAGCTTTTCAGAAAGCCAAGGATAATGGGTCTTACATTGCTTTAAAAAAGCAAAATAATCGGAGATTTCACCACCTGGTAACGCCTCCTTGCGTGTCCAAGGGCCTGACATACTAGGAAAATAATTTTTTATTTTTTTAAGCATTTTTTCTGCCAAACAACGATGTGTCGTTAATTTACCACCATAAATCGTTACTAAAGGTAAATTATTGTCGTCCTCAATGACAATAGAGTAATCCCGCGTTATTTTCGAAGGATTGTTTTCATGATCATCATATAAAGGACGCACACCTGAATAAGACCAAACAATGGTTTCAGACCTTATTTCAATATCAAAATAATCCTCAACACTCTTTTTTAAATAATTTATCTCATCATCACTGATATTGATATGCTCAAGCGAGCCCTCATAGAGCACGTCGGTAGTTCCAACCAGTAGAAATTCATCATCGAAGGGAATAAGAAAAATAATGCGATCATCTTGGTTTTGTAAAACAAAGGCATGACTACCTGTGTAAAATTTTTTCACAAGAATATGGCTGCCCTTCACTAAGCGTAAGTTAGGTCGAGGTGAGGCAGCTCGGTTTAATTGCTGATTCACGCGATCGGCCCACGGGCCCGCAGCATTGATAATCGCTTTAGCCTGTATTTTCTCACCGGTACTTAAATCAAGCGACCAATATTCTTTTTCACGAATAGCGCTAAGCAATTCGGTGCATGTTGCAATAACAGCACCCTTTTGCCTTGCTAATTGTGCATTGGCAATCACTAAACGTGCGTCATTCCCCCAACAGTCGCTGTATATAAAACCTTTATTAACCACTTTCAAATGTGAAGGAATGGGCAAGGCACTCAATGATATGCGTTTTGATCGCGGTAATTGTTTGTCATGGGCCAAAAAATCATATAAAAAAAGGCCTAATTTGATTAGCCACGGGGAGTGATAATCGGCGTGATCGGGCATAACGAACGAAAGAGGACGAACTAAATGCGGTGCTCTCTGCAATAAAATGGCGCGTTCTAATAAGGACTCTCGCACTAACTTAAAGTCATATTGCTCTAAATAGCGCAAGCCGCCATGGATTAATTTACTGCTGACGGATGACGTGCCGCTGGCAAGATCATTTTTTTCGCATAAAAATACGCGCAAACCCCGCCCTGCTGCATCTGCTGCAATAGCGGTGCCATTAATGCCGCCGCCAATGATTGCAAGATCGTAGCTCATTTTTTTCTCCGATTAAATTAAATCGGGATAGTTTGAAAAAATCCCATCCACACCCAAATCAAACAAACGTTTTGCCAAATCCAGATCATTAACGGTATAGACCAAAACAGCTCGACCGCTGTCATGAATAGCCTGAACTCGTGCAGCCGTAACACATTCATGATTCAGATTAACAGTGACACAATTTAATTTATCACAGATAGCTTCCCAATCCTCGCGCCATTCATCAAGCAATAAACCCAATTTTAAAGACTGATTGCGTTCGCGCAAATAAGATAAGGCCTCAATAGAAAAACTTGAGACTAACGGCGTTGGCAAATGCGAGGACCACTCCTGCTCAAGGGCCTCTAAAATACGATCCACTAATAGAGGAATACGGTCATCTAAAGGTTTTATTTCAAGATTAATTCCTAATTCAAGATGTGCCGCCTCTTGTAACCACTCTGTTAATGTTGGAATAAGGGTATTTTTATAATCAGCCGAAAACCAATGCCCGGCATCAAGAATTCGTAATTCGTGCGCGTCTTTTTTTGAAAGCCATCCTTCGCCATTGGTTGTGCGCTCTAAACGCTCATCGTGGAAAATGAGAGGCACCCCATCTTGAGATAAAACCACATCGAACTCAATCCGTACAGCCCCCTTTTCCTTAGCCAAATGCATGGCAGGTAAGGTATTTTCAGGGGCAAAGGCACTCGCACCACGGTGAGCGATTAACCAAGGTTTCTGCAAAATTTTATTCGTCAGCATTTTATTTTTACCTCAAGAGCTGGTAAGTAGGCGCAAGATATGATTTACTTGTGCGCAATACAGTTAGAAACCTAAATGGAGAGTAGTATGCGTATTAAACCTTATCTTACACCCGTCATCGTAGCGGGTATCCTCGCTGCCAATGTAAGCTTTGCTGCAACAAATAGCAAGGCAAGCGCGGCATCACCCGCTGCTAGCAGTAAATCATCCGATCTCGTTATGACTCTCACTAAGGGACAAGCAACTATTGTTCAATCATTTAGTTCGCTGGGCAATCTCGAAGGATTCGTCATTAAACCGGCAGGTACGCAACAAGGTCAACCCACCATTATTTATGTTGATAAAAATGGCCAATATGCCTTTGTAGGTGCTTTATTAACACCCACTGGCGAAAACCAAAGCGCTGCCGACAGCCAAAAATACATTGTTTCTACCATTGCGCAAAAAGCCTTCGTTCAAGCAAAAGACACCGCGTGGATCCTTGATGGTAAGCCCAATGCTAAACATATGACCTACGCGGTTGCTGATCCTAACTGTATCTATTGCAACAAATTATATCAAGTTACCCGTCCCTATGTACAATCGGGTGATTTAGCGATTCGTTGGATTTGGGTTGGTTTCTTAAAAGAAAGCAGTGCTGGCTTAGCTCAGGCGATTTTAGCATCAAATGATCCGTTGAAAGCAATGGCAACCGATGAAAATGGTTTCAATGCAACCACTGAACAAGGTGGCCTGACCCCGATTGCGAACCCACCTAAAGATGTAATGGATAAATTTAAGAAAAATATGGATTTTATCGGCGAATTTCAATTCCCTGGTACGCCTGTATTAATTTATCAAGATGCTCAAGGAAAGCCACAAGCAGCCTTTGGTTTGCCAGTTGGTGATCAGTTGACGAAGACGATTGATAGTATGGGAACATTCTAATTAGGTTCTTTGGGGCACATTATATCCTGCCTCAACAATACAGTGAAATCCTTCAGTGTCTACAACTTACTCCCCCTCTCCCCTTGGGAGAGGGATGGGATGAGGGCCGCTAATTAACGTCTTTAGTGCACATTATACCCTGTTTTAATAATGCCATGACATCCTTCAGTACCTCACCCAATCTGCAATCAGAAAATTCATGAAACAGCACAATTACGACTCTCTTCGCTTTTCATCAGTGTCGCGTCATCTGGCACCGAATTATTCTGCGAAAAAAGGCGATACGACCAGGTTGAACGTTTAGCGGCAAGTTGATGACCTCTATCCGCGGCATGTTTATAAAGACTTTTTGCCGTGACCACGTTTTTATCAACACCTTGACCCGTTTCGTAAAAATACCCCATACGATAGGTCGCATCGGGCTCTTCCAAACGTGCTAAGCGATAATACTGTAATGCACGTTGATTATCGATATCAACGCCTTTTCCTTCTTGAAATATCCGGCCTATAAGATAGTTTGCTTTGGCCGGGTAGGTATTATTGAGTTGAAGGCTAGAAATCAGTTGCTTTCTGTTGTTTGCCAATAGCAATTGCTCTACATTCTGTTCAACATTATCGGATAAAAAAAGTTGATCATCTTGATAATGCTTAAGATAAAAGGCTAATAGATCAATGGCGTGAATTTGCTCTTTTGTTAAAGAAATCGCAGGTTTTTTTTCATTGTTTTGACACACTTCATCCAGCAACAAACAGGCTAATCGAAGCCCTGCCTGCAAACAGTGCTGGGAAGCAGATTCATAATACTGACGTGCTTTTACTAAATTTTTCTCAACAACAAGCCCGTCTTCCAATATCATCGCACAATAATACTGTGCCAATAGATGACCCTTTTCTGCTAGTGGTAAATAATTATGATACGCCTGCAATTTATCTGCTTTACCAGCAATCCCTGTATCTAATAAACGAGCTAACACAAATTGCAGTGGATCACTTTGAATCGCTAGTTTC